>NZ_JAZKVY010000177.1:0-22246 GCF_036624925.1 Stenotrophomonas sp. A3_2 | reverse complement strand
CAGGCCTCTTTGGCAACCTGCAGTTTGAAACGAGCGTCATATCTGTTCATGTATCCCTCGGGGTTGGATCTGGCGTCCAACTCCCGGGGGTCACTTCACCATGGGGGCTCGATGGCGCCATCCATGGCGCCAACGGTCCCGGCTTGAGCTGCCCCGCCTTCGCGTCAGGCATTGCGGTTCTGGCGGACGCAGGTCTGCGCGTCGGGATTGAATTGGCTGCGGAGGAGCGAGGCTGTTCGTGCCGCCGTCGCGGGAAACTGTCAGGGTGGCCCACCCCCTCCCACGCAGGAACAGGAAGGCGCTACTGCGACCAGGCCGATCGATGCCGATGCAAACCCCGGAAAACAGAAAAGCCCGCACAAGGCGGGCTTTTTCGGTTCCTGCTGCGGCGACTGGCGCTCCCTAGGGGACTCGAACCCCTGTTTTAGCCTTGAGAGGGCCACGTCCTAACCACTAGACGAAGGGAGCGTAACTGTGTCGCTGCCGAGGCAGGAGCGCTAGTATATGCACCTCGATGCCATTGGGCAATCCCGAAACTTCAACCGGAAGCGCCAACATCATTTCCCCTGCTACATCACCGTTCAGCCTGCGCGTCATCCCGCGCGACCAGCACACGATCTCCCGCAAGGACATCAGCCCGAACGCCCTGCGCGTGCTTTATCGCCTGCGCGATGCCGGCTTCGGCGCCTACCTTGTCGGCGGCGCGGTGCGCGATCTGCTGGTCAATGGCCAACCCAAGGATTTCGACGTGGCCACCGACGCCACGCCCGAACAGGTCAAGCAGCTGTTCCGCAACTGCCGACTGATCGGCCGCCGGTTCCGCCTCGCCCACGTTGTGTTCGGCCGCGAAATCATCGAAGTCGCCACCTTCCGCGCCAACAGCGATGACGGCAGCGGCGACCGCGAGATGGAAAACGGCATGCTCGTGCGCGACAACGTGTACGGGACCATCGAAGACGACGCCATCCGCCGCGACTTCACCTGCAACGCCCTGTACTACGCCATCGAGGACTTCTCGGTGCGCGACTACACAGGTGGCTTCGAGGACGTGCAGGCGCGCCTGATGAAGCTGATCGGCGACCCGGTGCAGCGCTACCAGGAAGACCCGGTACGCATGCTGCGAGCGGTGCGCCTGGCGGCCAAGCTCGGCTTCCAGATCGAGGAGGGTACTGCCGCGCCGATCCCGCACCTGGCCGGCCTGCTCAACGAAGCCGCGCCAGCGCGCCTGTTCGAGGAAGTGCTCAAGCTGTTCCTGTCCGGACACGGCGTGGCCAGCTTCGAAGGCCTTGAGCGTTACGGCCTGCTCGACGTGCTGTTCCCGGAAAGCGCCAAGGCGCTGAAAGCCAACCGCACCGGCGCGCTGCGCCGCATGCTGGTCGAGGGCCTGGCCAATACCGATGCGCGGGTGGCCAACGACGAACCGGTCTCGCCGGCGTTCCTGTTCGCGCTGCTGCTGTGGCCGGCGTTCTGCCGTGCACAGGCGACCCTGCTCAAGCAGGGCGTGGCACCGGAAGAGGCGCAGCGCCGCGCCGCCGACCGCGTCACCGTGCAGCAGTTGAGCACCATCGCGCTGCCGCGCCGCTTCTCGCTGCCGATGCAGGAAATCTGGCTGCTGCAGTCGCGCTTCAGCTCGCGCCAGCGCAAGCGCGTGTTCCGCACCCTGACCCATCCGCGCTTCCGTGCCGCGTTCGATTTCCTCAGCCTGCGCCAGGTGGCGTCGTCCGAGCACGCCGCCGATGTCGAATTCTGGCGCGAAGCGCAGGCGCAGTCCGGGCGTGAGCTGGAGTCGTCGCTGGATGCGATGCACAGCGAAGAAGGCGATGACGAGAGCGGAGCGCCGCGCAAGCGCCGCCGTCGCCGCCGTCGTCCGGGTGCCTCGGCCGGTGCAGCGGGCGAGTAGGCGATGACCCCTGCCTGGATCGGCCTCGGCGCCAACCTCGGCGACGCGGCCGCCACCGTCGGCGCGGCGATTGCCGCGCTGGACGGCCTGCCCGGGACCCGGCTGCGCCAGGCCTCGCGGCTTTACGCAACGCCGGCCTGGGGCAATGAAGACCAGCCGCCGTTCGTCAATGCGGTGGCCTCGGTCGAAACCACCTTGCCGGCCGATGAGCTGCTGCAGGCCATGCTGGCGCTGGAGCAGCGCTTCGGTCGCGTGCGCGATCCGGCAGTGCACTGGGGCCCGCGCGCGCTGGACCTGGACCTGTTGTTGTACGGCGTGCAGGAGCTCGACCAGCCCGGGCTGAAGGTGCCACACCCGTACATGCACGAACGGGCCTTCGTGTTGGTGCCGCTGGCCGAAATCGCGCCGGATCTTGCCATTCCCGGCCACGGCCGCGTGCGGGACGCAGTGGTGCGGGTGGACGCCTGCGGGATTGCCCCGATAGGGTGATAATGCCCGGGTTATCTCCCCCGGTTATCAGCACATGAGCACCCACGCAGACAGCAAGCCCTGGACCGTTCCCGCCCTGGCCGAGGCCAAGCGCAATGGCCAGAAGCTGGTCATGTTGACCGCCTACGACGCCGGCTTCGCCCGCACTTTCGACGCCAATGGCGTTGACCTGATCCTGATCGGCGATTCGCTGGGCATGGTGGTGCAGGGCCATGATTCGACCCTGCCGGTGACCGTGGCCGACATGGTCTACCACACCCGCGCCGTGGCCCGCGTGCTGCAGCGTGCGCTGCTGGTGGCGGACCTGCCCTTCGGCGCCGATGCCACCCCGGAGCGCGCGCTGGATGCCTCGCTGCAGCTGCTGCAGGCCGGTGCCGAGATGGTCAAGATCGAAGGTGCCGGCTTCAAGGTCGACGTCATCCGCTACCTGGTCGAGCGCGAGATTCCGGTCTGCGCGCACCTGGGCCTGACCCCGCAATCGGTGCTGCGCCTGGGCGGCTTCAAGATCCAGGGCCGCGGCGATGCCGCGCGCCAGCTGGTGGAAGATGCCAGGGCCGTGGCCGCTGCCGGCGCCAGCATCATGGTGCTTGAGTGCGTGCCGACCCCGGTTGCCGCCGAGGTGACCGCTGCGGTGGAGGTGCCGACCATCGGCATCGGTGCCGGCCCGCAGTGCGACGGCCAGGTGCTGGTGCTGCACGATTTCCTCGGCCTGGACAGTGGCCATCGCCGCCCCAAGTTCGTCAAGGATTTCCTTGCCGAAGGCGGTTCGGTGGCCGGTGCCACCCGCGTCTACGCCGACGCCGTGCGCGACGGCAGCTTCCCCGACGAACAGCACGCTTACGCCTCATGATCCAGACCTTCAACGAGCTTGGCGCATTGCGCGAGCAGATCGCCCACTGGAAGCGCGAGGGCCTGCGCGTGGCGCTGGTGCCCACCATGGGCAACCTTCACGGTGGCCATCATTCGCTGGTGACCCTGGCCCGCCAGTACGCCGACAAGGTGGTGGCAAGCATCTTCGTCAACCCGACCCAGTTCGGGCCGAACGAGGATTTCAGTCGCTATCCGCGTACGCCCGAGGCCGATGTGGCCGGGCTTGAGCAGGTCGGCTGCGATGCGGTGTGGCTGCCCAGCGTGGAGGCGATGTATCCGCTGGGCGTGGACAAGACCACGCGCATGCACGCTCCGGGTGTCAGTGAAGTGCTTGAAGGTGCCAGTCGCCCGGGTCACTTCGACGGCGTGTGCACGGTGGTAGCGCGCCTGTTCCTGCAGGTGCAGCCTGACGTGGCCGTGTTCGGCCGCAAGGACTACCAGCAGCTGGCGGTGATCCGGCAGATGGTGGCTGAGCTGTCGTTCCCGATCCAGATCGTCGGTGCTGACATCGTGCGCGACGAGGATGGCCTGGCCAAGAGTTCGCGCAACCAGTACCTGAGCGCCGAACAGCGCCCGGTCGCGACCACCATCCACCGCACCCTGCTGGGCATGCGCGAGGGATACGTGGCCGGGCAGGCGCGTGATCGCATCGAGGCCGACGCCACGGCGGCATTGCAGGCGGCCGGTTTCCAGGTCGACTATGCGGTGCTGCGCACCCCGGAGCTGGCCGAGCCGACCTTCGACGGCGGTGGCCGCGTGGCGCTGATCGCCGCGCGACTGGGTACGACCCGGCTGATCGACAACCTGGAATTCTGAGCTCCGGCGGCGCCGCGCGATGCATGGGGTCAGATGCCTTTTCCAGGGGAAAGGGTTCTGACCCCGGTTTCACCGCCTACCTGAACAGGTTGCCGGCCGTGATGCCCCGCGCTGTGCGGGTGCTAGAATCCGCTCTTTCCTTTGCCGTTGCAGCGCCCCCATGCACCTGTCCCTGCTCAAGACCAAGATCCATCGCGCCACCGTCACCCATTCCGAGCTGAACTACGAAGGCTCGATCGCCATCGATGACAACCTGCTGGCTGCCACCGGCATCCGCGAGTTCGAGCAGGTGCACATCTGGGACGTGACCAACGGTGCGCGCTTCTCGACCTATGCCATCCGCGCCGAGGCCGGCAGCGGTGTTGTCTCGCTCAACGGTGGCGCCGCGCGCCACGTGCAGGTCGGTGACATCATCATCATCGCCGCGTTCGCCAGCATGACCGAGCAGGAAGCCGACAGCTTCAAGCCGAAGCTGGTGTACGTTGATGGCAAGAACCAGATCACCCACACCAACGACACGATCCCGACCCAGGCCGCATGACAACGAACAACGGATTCGACTCGCTGCATTCCCACGCCCAGCGCCTGAAGGGCGCAAGCATTCCCAGCCTGCTCGCCGCCGAACCCGGCCGCGTGCAGGATCTGGCGCTGCGGGTCGGTCCGTTGTACGTCAACTTCGCGCGGCAGAAATACGATGCCGCCGCGCTGCAGGCGTTGCTGGCGCTGGCTGCCGAACGTGATGTCGGCGGCGCCATCACGCGCCTGTTCCGTGGCGAGCAGGTCAATCTGACCGAGGGTCGCGCCGCACTGCACACCGCATTGCGCGGTGACGTGGTCGATGCACCGGTTGCCGCTGAGGCCTATGCCACCGCGCGCGAGATCCGCCAGCGCATGGGCGTGCTGGTGCGCGCGCTGGAAGACAGCGGCGTAACCGACGTGGTCAGTGTCGGCATCGGTGGTTCCGACCTCGGTCCGCGCCTGGTCGCCGATGCGCTGCGTCCGGTCAGCGGTGCGCGCCTGCGCGTGCATTTCGTGTCGAACGTGGACGGCGCCGCCATGCAGCGCACGCTGGCCACGCTGGATCCGGCGAAGACCGCGGGCATCCTGATTTCCAAGACCTTCGGCACGCAGGAAACCCTGCTCAACGGCCAGATCCTGCACGACTGGCTGGGGGGCAGCGAGCGCCTGTATGCCGTCAGCGCCAATCCGGAACGCGCGGCCAAGGCTTTCGCGATCGCCGCCGATCACGTGCTGCCGATGTGGGACTGGGTCGGTGGCCGTTATTCGCTGTGGTCGGCCGTGGGTTTCCCGATCGCGCTGGCCATCGGTTTCGAGCGCTTCGAGCAGCTGCTGGAAGGCGCCGCGCAGATGGATGCGCATGCGCTGGATGCACCGCTGGAGCGCAACCTGCCGGTGCTGCACGGCCTGACCGACATCTGGAACCGCAACCTGCTGGGCCATGCCACGCACGCGGTGATGACCTACGACCAGCGCCTGGCGCTGCTGCCGGCCTACCTGCAGCAGCTGGTGATGGAAAGCCTGGGCAAGCGCGTGCAGCGTGACGGACAGCCGGTCACCACCGACACCGTGCCGGTGTGGTGGGGCGGGGCGGGCACCGACGTGCAGCACAGCTTCTTCCAGGCGCTGCACCAGGGCACCAGCATCGTTCCGGCCGACTTCATCGGCTGCGTGCACAGCGACGATCCCTACACGATCAATCATCAGGCCCTGTTGGCCAACCTGCTGGCGCAGACCGAAGCACTGGCCAATGGCCAGAGCAGCGACGACCCGCACCGCGATTACCCCGGGGGCCGCCCGAGCACGCTGATCCTGCTCGACGCACTGACCCCGCAGGCGCTGGGCGCACTGATCGCCATGTACGAACACGCTGTGTACGTGCAGTCGGTGATCTGGAACATCAATGCCTTCGACCAGTTCGGTGTCGAGCTTGGCAAGCAGCTGGCCAGTGGCCTGTTGCCGGCGCTGCAGGGTGAGGATGTGGCGATTGCCGATCCGATGACCCGCGAGATACTGGCACAGCTGAAGGGCTGACCCGGCCTGCGGATGTGCCGGCGCCGGCCGGCCATCCCATGCCTCTCCGGTTGCCTTCGATCCGGTCGCGCATGAGTGTCTGCGCGGCCACTCATTCCGTCCCGTTTCGGTGCTGCGCATGCCGCGCATCCGCGTGCCTGCCGCAGCGCAGCTTGACTGCGCATCGCGTGCCAATGCAGTGTGCACGGGCGGCTGTACCTGTCATCCAGTATCGCTCGCAGCATGAAGTTGATGCCAGGGACTGGCCGTATCCGAAGGGACGTGGAATCGATCCATGTCCTCAACGCCTCATGTTGTCAATGACAGGAGATTGCGAATGGATCTGAATGACGACGTTGTGTCCGGCTGGCTCAATGGCTCGGACGATGTGGATGGGTGCGCCAACCCTGCGGGTTCGCTGTTCATCTACGGTGCGGCAGCCACCGAAGCGGCCCTCACCGGAGCTTCGGACACCATGATCACCGGTGGCACCAACGAGTGCACCACCACGGTATCGGTGATCAACCACTGCCTGTGTTGCTGATGTAGCCCGTGCCGGCACGCAGAGGCATGCAGCTGCGTGCCGGCGACTGGAACAGACTCTTGAATCTCGCAGGGGGCGTAATGACCGCTTCTCCGGCTGCGGCCGCGTTTGCGCGCATCACCGAACATTTCCTTGCCCAGGCGCGCGCTGCGCTGGCTGCCGGCCTGCATGATCCCGCCATTGCCCTGCAGCCCGGCGAACGTGCGCTGCTGCATTCGCAGGGCGAGGCGGCGCTGCATGAGCATGCCCAGCTCAAGCTCAACCGCGTGCTCCTGCTGGAGCTGCACGCCGCCGCACGCAGCGGTGACATCGGCCCGCTTGACAGTGCTGGTGCGCTGGACGAATTCGTTGCCCTGGCCACGAGCGAGGGCTTCCGCGCGCATCTGCAGCAACGCTATCCGGTACTGCTGCCGCGCCTGACGCGCATGCTCGAAGGACAATGCGCGGCCGTGGTGGAGCTCGCTGCACGCATCGGCAGTGATCGTGTTGCGTTGGCCGAGTTGCTGGGTGCGCCGGCGGGCACGCTGCATGCCGTTGCATTGGGCCGCGGTGACCTGCACGGTGGCGGCCGCACCGTGGCACGGCTGCAGTTCGAAGGCGGCACGGTGATGTACAAGCCACGCTCATTGCGCATCGATGCCACGCTCGATGGCCTGTTGTCCGCGGTCTTCGGTGATGCCCCTGACCGCGTGCGCGTGCCGAAGGTGATCGATCGTGGCAGCCACGGCTGGGCTGCATTCGCCGCGCATCGCTATTGTTCCGGCGAGGCTGAACTGCGGTGCTATTACCGCGGCCTCGGCCACTGGCTGGCCATCCTGCGCCTGATCGGTGGCACCGACATCCATCTGGAGAATCTGATCGCGGTCGGGCCGGTGCCGGTGGTGGTCGACGCCGAAAGCGTGTTCTGCCGGGTAATCGAAATCGAGCCATCAGGGCTTGGCGATGCGTACGACACCGCCGTCAAGCTGATGCGCAATTCAGTGCTGCGTACCGGAATCGTGCCGTTCCGTACTGCCGGCCTGGGCATGGAGGGCGTGGACCTGTCTGCAGCCGGCGCGCTGCCCGGCGAGCAGCCACGGGTGCAGGTGCCGGTGATCGTCGACGACGGGACCGAACCGGCCCGGTTGGGCATGGTCGAGGCCGAGGTCTCCATTGCGCAGAACCATCCCAGCGCACAGCCCGATGTGTCGTTGTACTGGGACCACATCAGCGAGGGCTTCATCGACGCCAGTGGGCGTCTGCGCGCGCTGGACGCTAACGGCGAACTGATGCCGCTGCTGACGGCCTTCGAAGGCTGCCAGGTGCGGGATGTACGGCGGCCGACAATGGCCTACGCCGAGCTCGGGCGGATGCTCTGGCATCCAGCATCGCTTCACAACGAAGCTCGGGCGGTTGAGCGCGCGATCGACCTGCTGGTGCGGAATGCGGCGGTGTCGCCCGCTGCGCCATCGGACCTGGAAACCGTACGCGGAGAGGTCGATGACCTGCGCCACGGTGACATTCCGATCTTCGCATCGCAGCTGGACGCGGCGCGTATCCACTCCGTCGTCGCCAACTGGCGCGCGATGCGGATTGACCTGGAAGACGTGACGATCCGCAGCACGCTGGTCGCCACCGACCTGAACCAGCATGCACTGGCCCGAGCCGAGGCCCGGTCCGGCTACAGCTATGCAGCACGGCATCCGCGCGCCGACGACCTGGACGCACGCCGTCGCACGCTGGCCACGCGCGCGGTGGAAAGCCTGCTGCGGCTGGCGGTGCACGGCGAAGACGGCTCGATGACCTGGATCACACCTGAAGTGACGCGTACCGGATGGACCGTCCAGCCGGTGCAGCCAGACCTGTACTTCGGGCTGGGCGGCATCGCTTTCGCACTGGCAGCCTATCGCCACGAAGTGGAGCAGGGGCGTGCCGATCCGGTGGCCGGGCTGGATCCGGCCATCGAGGGCGCCCTTGCGGTGTTCCAGACCCTGTGCGAGCGGCACCCCGCCGAAATTGACGGTGGATTCGTCGGAACCGGTTCGCAAATGTGGGCATTGCTGGCATTGCACGACCTGTTGCAGCGACCGGCGCTGCTGGCGCTGGCAGAGCGCTGCGCGGAAGCCGCGGAGCATCGCGGTTTCCAGCAGGCGGCAAAGTTCGAACTGATTGATGGTGTGTCCGGCATGATCCTGCCGTTGCTGGCGCTGGCTGAAGCCACCGGCAACGCACGCTGGCTGGAACTGGCGGCCGCAGCGGGACGCCGCATGCAGGACGCTGCGATTGTCGACGCAGACGGTACGCGCTGGCCGACGCCACAGTTCAGCGAGCCGATCGGTGGTTTTGGCCACGGTGCGATGGGCATGGGCTGGGCGCTGGCACGACTGGCCCGCTCCGAGGCTGGCAGCGTGCCCGAGCGGGCCGCATGGCGGCGGCTGGCCGAAGGAGCATTTGCATTTCAGGCAGCCCTGTTCGAGCCACATACCGGGCACTGGCGGGACATCCACCTGCAGGATGGGCAGAAGAACTTCCCGACCTGGTGCCACGGCAGCGTGGGCATCGGCCTGGCGGCGGCGGACCTGTATGCCCGCACCGGTGATGCCGCGCAATTGCGCGACATGCGTCGCGCCGTGGCCGATGCGCGCGGCAAATGGGGGTTCAGCCACACCCTGTGCCATGGCGATGTGTCCACCCGGGAACTGCTGGTGCTGGCCGCTGCGCTGGATCCGGCAGGGTGTCCCTATCCGCAGGACGAGGCCGCCATCGAGATCATTTCTTCGATCGAGGAGCACCAGGGGATGGTTGGCGGCCTCACCCGCGCGGCCTTTACCCCGGGCCTGATGATCGGCCTGGCGGGTTCGATCTACGGCTTCCTGCGCATGCATCCGGCCTGCGTACTGCCATCGCCGCTGCTGCAGGAGACGATGGCCACGCGGGCCGATGCGTGTGCGGTGCGCTCCAGCGCCGCGCAGGACCGGCCGGCGCTGGTCGAGGCCTGAGCCGGACCGGTCCGTCAGCGATCAACGGCTCGGATCGCGTTCCGGGCTCGGCCGCTTTGCCAGCTTGCGCTGCAGCGAACGCCGGTGCATGCCGAGCAGGCGTGCCGCTGCGGACACGTTGCCGCCGGTCTCGTGCATCGCCTGCTGGATGTGTTCCCACTGCAGGCGGCTGATCGGCGTCATCGCGTCCGGCACTTCCATTTCGCCATCGTCGGCCGGGCCGTCGTCTTCCTCGCCAAGCGCGCGCAGGATCATCGGTACCGTGGCCGGCTTCGGCAGGTAATCGTCGGCCCCCAGCTTGATCGCCTCAACGGCAGTGGCGATGCTGGCATAGCCGGTCACCAGCAGGATACGCATGTCCGCGCGCAGCGCGCGCAGCGGCTGGATCAGCGCCAGGCCGGAATCACTGCCCAGCTTCAGGTCGATCAGCGCGAACGCCGGCGGATGCTGGCGGGCCAATGCCAGCGCGCTGGCGGCATCCTGCGCGGTCTGCGTTTCCAGTCCCTTGCGGGCCAGGCTGCGCTGCAGGGTGCGCAGGTACAGTTCGTCGTCGTCGACCAGCAGGCCGAGGGTTGAGGCGCTCATGGGGTTTCCTCGCGTGGGACCAGCGGCAGGCGGAAGCCGACGCGGCTGCCGGCGCCTTGGGCCGGGCGCATCCACATCTCGCCGTCGAGGCGTTCGATGGTGGCATGGGACAGGGCCAGGCCAACGCCCATGCCCTCGCTCTTGCTGCTGCCGAACAGCTTGCCTGGCAGCACCGCGGCACGGGCATCGAAGCCGTGGCCGTAGTCGCGGACTTCGCCGATCAGGTCGTCGCCTTCGATGCGCAGGTCCAGGTCTACCCGTGGCCGCCCGGCCTGTTCGCCGGCATCTGCGGCATTGTTGAGCAGGACCATCAGCAGATGGCCCACGCCCGGATCCAGTGGTAACCGCAGCGGCGCATCGTCATTGCGATGCAGGTCGATGGTCGGCCGCACCAGGCGCCACTGTTCCAGTACCTGCTGGGCGCTGGAGTGGCTGCGGCCCGGTGCGTCGGCCGAGGCCGGTGCGGCCAGCGCCAGCACGCGTTCCCGGCACTGCACCAGCAGTTCGCGCAGGGTCTCCATGTCTTCGCGCACTTCCGGCTCTTCGCTGCGCTCGGCGACGTCATCGGCAAGCAGGGTCATGGTCGCCAGCGGCGTGTTCAGTTCATGCGCCACGGAGGCGGCATGGGTGGCCAGGGCGACGATGCCTTCGTTGCGGGCGAAGCGTTCCCTGAGTGCCGACAGTTCCAGTTCGCGCTGTCGCAGCGCCAGCGCCAGGCGGGTGGAGAAGGTCAGCACGACCGCTGCGGAAATGAGGAAGTTGGCGACCACGCCCCAACGGTTGAGGTCCTGCGCGCGGAAATAGCCGTCCGGCAGCGGCTGGCCGAAGATGCCGCTGGCGGCGTAGCCGAGCAGGCAGGCCAGGGCCACTGCCAGTGCCCAGCGCAGGGGCAGGGCGAAGGCGGCCAGCGCGATCAGGATCAGGAACAGTGAACTGAACGGGTTGGCCATGCCGCCGCTCCAGCCCACCATCCAGGTCAGGATGATCACGTCCACCAGGATATGGCCGAATGCGGTCAGCGGGGCGGTGTCGGCCGCTTCCGGGCGCAGCTGGGTGTAGATGTTGAACAAGGTGAGCACGGCCACGCCGGCCCATAGTGGCAGCTGGGGCAACGGCAGGCCCAGCACCCAGCTGGCGACCAGGATGGTGGCGGCCTGGCCGCCTACGGCAAGCCAGCGCAGGCTGCACAGGGTACGGAGGAACGGGGCGTCGGGACCGGTCATTCATGCTCATCGTATGCGTTCACGGGCGCGCGTGCCTGCGACAATCGGCCGCAGCCGTGCCGCCGGCTGAATGCGAGTCACCCCGAATGCGGGAGCGGGCGGTAGAATGCGCCCATGCACGACGCCGTGACCCGCCCTACGCCTCCCTCCGATGCCACCTCCTGGCCCCGCCGCCAGACCCATGCCGTGCAGATCGGCGGGGTCACCGTAGGCGGAGGCAAGCCGGTAGTGGTGCAGTCGATGACCAACACCGACACCTCCGACGTGGCTTCCAGCGTCAAGCAGGTGGCCGAGTTGTGGCGCGCGGGTTCGGAAATGGTGCGGTTGACCGTCAACACCGTGGAAGCGGCTGCGGCGATCCCGCGCATCGTCGACAAGCTGGCGATGATGGGTATCGACGTGCCGCTGATCGGTGACTTCCATTACAACGGCCACCAGCTGCTGACCGCCGAACCGGCGTGTGCCGAAGCGCTGGCAAAGTACCGCATCAACCCCGGCAACGTCGGCTTCGGCAAGAAGAAGGACCTGCAGTTCGCGCAGTTGATCGAGTTTGCGATCCGCTACAACAAGCCGGTGCGCATCGGCGCCAACTGGGGCTCGCTGGACCAGGCCCTGGCGGCGAAGCTGATGGACGAGAACAGCCTGCGCGAACAGCCCTGGGATGCCGGCCGCGTGCTGCGCGAGGCGCTGATCCGCTCGGCCCTGGATTCGGCCGAGCAGGCGGTGGAACTCGGCCTGCCGCGCGACCGCATCGTGCTGTCGGCCAAGGTCAGCGGCGTGCAGGAGCTGATCGCGGTATACCGCGACCTGGCCCAGCGCTCGGATTTCGCCCTGCACCTGGGCCTGACCGAAGCCGGTATCGGCAGCAAGGGCATCGTCGCGTCGGCGGCGGCGCTGGGCGTGCTGCTGCAGGAAGGCATCGGTGACACCATCCGCATCTCGCTGACCCCGGAACCGGGCCAGTCGCGCACGCAGGAAGTGATCGTCGCCCAGGAACTGCTGCAGACCACCGGCCAACGCGCCTTCACGCCGCTGGTCACGGCCTGCCCGGGCTGCGGCCGCACCACCTCGGAGTTCTTCCAGGAGCTGGCCAAGGTCGTGCAGAACCACGTGCGCGAGAAGATGCCGCTGTGGAAGATCCACCACCCGGGGGCGGAGAACATGACCCTGGCGGTGATGGGCTGCATCGTGAACGGGCCGGGCGAGTCGCGCCATGCCAACATCGGCATCTCGCTGCCGGGCACGGGCGAAACACCCGCAGCGCCGGTGTTTGTCGATGGCGAGAAGAAGGTGACCCTGCGCGGCGACAACATCGCCCAGGAGTTCGTCGCCCTGATCGACGACTACGTCGAACACACGTATGTCCGAAGCGCCGGATAAGCCTGCGATCCTCGCTGCACCGGAATCCGCCTCCGGTTTCCGCCACTGGATGGCGCGCAATGCCTGGCGTCTGGTCCTGCTGTTCGGCGGCGTGCTGCTGCCGCTGGCTGGCTTCGTCGCCCTGGCGGACGAGGTGCACGAGTTTGAATCGTTCCATTTCGACGCGCCGCTGCTGTGGCAGATGCATGGCCTGCACTCGCCACTGCTGGACCGCTTCTTCGTGCTCATTTCCAAACTGGGCTATGAGTGGTTCCTGATCCCGGCCGACGTGCTGATCATCGGCGTGCTGCTGGGCTACCGGCGCTGGCGCGAGGCCACCTTCGTGGCGGTCAGCTTCGTCGGCTCGGCGCTGCTGAACATGGGCAGCAAGCACTTCTTCCAGCGCCAGCGCCCCAGCCTGTGGGAATCGATCGCGCCGGAATCGACGTTCAGCTTTCCCAGCGGCCACGCGATGGGCTCGATGACCCTGGCGGTGACCCTGGTACTGCTGGCCTGGAACACCCGCTGGCGCTGGCCGGTGCTGCTGCTGGCGCCGGCATTCAGCCTGCTGGTCAGCGTCTCCCGGGTCTATCTGGGGGTGCATTACCCCTCCGATATCCTGGCCGGATGGTGTGCCGCGCTGGTTTGGGTGGTAGGGTGCTATCTGGTCATGTTCAGTCGCCGGCACCCTTGGCGGCATCATGGCACGCGGCCAGCGAAGGCCAGCGAAGCATCATCACAGGGGGATTGACGTGGATGCCCCGCGCGGGACGTCTACGTGATAGATCAGTTGTTTCGTTGCAGCAGGTTCTGCAAGACAGGGGGCAAGCACAACGCGCGGTACTGTGATGCGCAAGGCAGATTGCCGGGGCCGCATTCCGAACGCGCTTGCAGGGTATCGGCACCCTGCCTAGCTTGACCTGCAATGGCCGCATTCGAAGAGGTACGTGAATGACGATTCGAGTCTACCTGGTGGATGACCACGCGCTGGTCCGCACCGGGATGAAGATGATTCTGTCGGGGGAAACCGACATCGAGGTGGTGGGCGAAGCCGAGACCGGCGAAGACGCGCTGCGTGAAGTCCGCCAGCTGCTGCCGGATGTGGTGCTGTGTGACCTGCACCTGCCGGGTGTGAGCGGCATGGAAGTGACCGAGCGCATCGTGCGCAGCCACCGCAACACCCGCGTAGTGATCGTGTCGGTGCTGGAAGATGGCCCGCTGCCGAAGCGGCTGCTCGAAGCCGGCGCGGCCGGATATATCGGCAAGGGTTGTGATGCGCAGGAACTGCTGCGCGCGGTGCGTGACGTGGCAGGTGGGCGCCGCTACCTGGGCACCAGCATCGCGCAGAATCTGGCACTGTCGACGGTGGAAGGCAACGGTTCGCCGTTCGACAGCCTGTCGCCGCGCGAGCTGGAAGTGGCGTTGCTGCTGACCCAGGGCCTGCGCCAGGAAGATATCGCGCGGCGGCTGAGCCTGAGTGCGAAGACGGTGAACACGCACAAGGCGCGGCTGTTCGAGAAGATGGGGATCCACGACAACATCGCGCTGGCGCGGATGGCCAGCCAGTACGGGTTGGTGGATCCGGCGCGGCCGCTGTAACGGGTTTCGGCCAACGGCTGAGCCCCTTGCGGTGTGCGGCAGGATTCGTGGGGTTGGCCCTGCGGAGGGATTGCGCAGGGGACGCCGTGAATCCATCCCTGGAGGCTCGGTCGCGCCATCCATGGCGCTCACGCCCCTGCGCAATCCCTCCGCAGGGCCAAGGACGGTTTTCGTGCGCCGCCACCGCGGAATGAAGAAGGAAGAGCGGGAGCGGGTCGCGCTCTGGATGCTGGTCCTGTAGAGCTGAGCCATGCTCGGCTGCTTTCCATTCCGCTGGCGTGGAGCCGAGCGTGGGCTCGGCTCTACAGCTGCGTTGGGCTCAGTGGCCGCGAACGCGCTTGATGATCTTCGCGGCGTCGGCGGCGCTGGCGCGCACCTTGTCCCATTCGCCGTTGGCAATCCAGTTGCCCGGCACCATCCACGAACCGCCGATGCAGACCACGTTTTTCTGCTCGAGGTATTCGGCGGCGGTGTTTTCGGTGATGCCGCCGGTCGGGCACAGCTTCAGGTCCGCCACCGGGCCGGCCAGTCCCTTGATCATCGCCAGCCCGCCCACGGCCGTGGCCGGGAACAGCTTGCACACGCGGAAGCCCCGAGCGTAGAGCGACAGCAGCTCGGTCGGCGTGGCCGCACCCGGCACCACCGGCAGCGGCGCAGCAGCCAGTGCATCGGCCAGCGCTGGCGGCGTGCCCGGGGTCACCAGGAAGTCCGCGCCCGCATCGATCGACTGCTGCATCTGCTCCACGGTCAGCACCGTGCCTGCACCCACCACCACATCGGGCAGCTCGCGCTTGAGCATCGCCAACGCTTCCATCGCCACCGGCGTACGCAGCGTCAGCTCGATCGCCGGCAAACCACCGTCCAGCAGCGCCGCACTGACCGCCCGCGCCTGGTCCAGCGTATGAACCGTCACCACCGGCAGGATGCCCGCCGCATGCAACAGCTCCGCCGCCTTCACCTGATGTTGTTCGATACCCATAGCTCTGCTTCTGCCTTTGCTGTCGAATTTGATTTTCAATGATCACTTCGCGGCATTGATGCGCCGGAGAGTGTCAGAAGGGCGCGGTCAGCCCCAGCCGGGACCGTGAGCGGCATGGATGCCGCGACCGAGCCCCCTTGGGTGAGGGCGCTTTGCTTGCGAAGCACCGCTTTGCAAGCGCCCGAACGCCCAACCGCCAGCGGTTGGGCCGGCCCCGTAGGGGGTTTACGGCGCGTCCCGGCCAGGGCGCTCTACTGCCCAAGCCGGGAAGCCTGCCGCGGCTTTTCGCTTCAGGCGTCTTTCGCCTCATGCGGCGCTGCCGCCGCCGCGGCATCATGCCCCAGCTCGTACTCCGCGTCGTACTCCCACGGCCCGCCATCGGCCGCCGCCGGACCGCACGAAATCGACATCGCTCCCTGGTCGGCCGGGCCCACCACGCGACGGTTGACCGCGAACAGATTGCGGCCCAGGTCATGCGCGGCCGGCGCAGTGTTCGGAGCCAGCGGACGCGCCGCCCATTCGGCCGGGTCCACCAGCACCTCCAGCGTGCCGGCCTCGCCGTCCAGCCGGATCATGTCGCCTTCGCGGACCTTCGCCAGCGGGCCGCCGCGCGCCGCTTCCGGCGTCACGTGGATCGCCGCCGGAATCTTGCCCGAGGCGCCGGACAGGCGACCGTCGGTGACCAGCGCCACGCGTCGGCCCTGGTTCTGCAACAGGCCCAGCAGCGGCGCCAGCGAATGCAGTTCCGGCATGCCGTTCGCACGCGGGCCCTGGTAACGCACCACCGCCACGAAATGCTCGGGCAGCAGGCCACCGGCGTGCAGCTTGTTCAGCACCTGCGGTGCATCGACCACCACGGCCGGTGCTTCGATCGTGCGGTACTGCGGCTTCACCGCCGACAGCTTGATCAGCGACTTGCCCAGGTTGCCGCGCAGCAGCCGCAGGCCACCCTGGTGTTCGAACGGATTGTCGACGCCACGCACCACGTCGTCATCGGCGCTGCGTTCCAGGCCCGGCAGATAAACCAGTTGGCCGTCGCGCAGCTGGGGTTCGCGGGCGTAGTCGGCCATGCCGCCACGGGCCACGCTGACCAGGTCGCCATGCATCAGGCCGGCCTTGATCAGCTCGCCGAACACGAACGCCGGGCCACCGGCGGCGGCGAAGCGGTTCACGTCGGCCTCGCCGTTCGGGTAGACGCGGGCCAGCAGCGGAATCAGCTGCGACAGCTCGTCGAAGTCGTCCCAGGTCAGCACGATGCCGGCCGCACGCGCCACCGCGATCCAGTGGATGGTGTGGTTGGTCGAACCGCCGGTGGCCATCAGCGCGATGACCGCGTTGATGATCGCGCGCTCGTCGATGATCCGGCCCAGCGGACGGAAGTCATCGCCCAGCGCAGTGATGTCCAGTGCACGTTCGGTCGCTTCGCGGGTAAGAGCGTCGCGCAGCGGGGTGCCCGGATTGACGAACGACGCGCCCGGCAGCTGCACGCCCATCGCTTCCAGCAGCACCTGGTTGGAGTTGGCCGTGCCGTAGAAGGTGCAGGTGCCGGCGCCGTGGTAGGAGGCCGACTCGGCTTCCAGCAGTTCTTCACGGGTGGCTTCGCCGGCGGCATAGCGCTCGCGAACTTCCGCCTTCTGCTTGTTGGGTATGCCCGGGGTCATCGGGCCGGCCGGCACGAACACCGCCGGCAGGTGGCCGAAGGCCAGTGCGCCGATCAGCAGCCCCGGCACGATCTTGTCGCAGACACCAAGGTAGACGGTGGTATCGAACATGTCGTGGCTGAGCCCGATCGCCGTCGCCTGCGCGATCACATCGCGCGAGAACAGCGACAGCTCCATGCCACCACGGCCTTGGGTGACGCCGTCGCACATCGCCGGCACACCGCCGGCCACCTGCGCGGTGGCGCCCAGCTCGCGGGCGATCTGGCGGATCTGCTCGGGATAGGTCTCGAACGGCTGGTGCGCCGACAGCATGTCGTTGTAGGCGGTGATGATGCCAAGGTTCGGTGTCACCCCACCGCGCAGGCGGCTTTTGTCGGTACCGCCGCAGGCGGCGAACCCATGGGCGAGGTTGCCGCAGCTCAGGCGGCTGCGGAACGGGCCCTCGCGCAGGGAGGCGTCGATCGCGGCCAGATAGGCGGCGCGCGAGGCCGCGCTGCGGCGGATGACGCGCTCAGTGATGGCTTGCAGTTGCGGATGGAGGCTCATTGGCTACCGGCGTTCGTGGTGGCGAGAGGCAAGCGGCGGCGTGGCGCCGCCGCCGACATCAATCAGCCCAGTGGACGCGCAGGCGCGCGCCTTCCAGGTTGATTGCATTGAGGATCGGGTACTGCTGGGGGTCATTGCTGTCCAGTGCCTGGCGCAGTACCTGCAGCTTCTGCTTGCCGCGCAGCAGCAGCAGACGCTGGCGGCACTGGCGCAGGCCGTGCGGGGTCAGGGTGATGCGCAGCGGCCACTGGTTCGCGCCCGGGCAGCCGGTGGCATCCAGTGCCGCATAGGGCAGGGTGCTTTCCAGTGCACGGGCCAGGTCCTTCGAACCCGGGAACAGCGAAGCGGTGTGGCCATCGTTGCCCATGCCCAGTGCCACCAGGCTGGGTGGCTGGCTGTGCTGGGCCTGCAGGTTGGCGGTGTAGACGCACTCCGTCAGCGGCTTGCCGATCCGCACCAGCGGATCGAAGTGCGCACCCTCGGCACGCTTGAGCAGGTGCTCGCGCACCAGCCAGGCGTTGCTGTCGCGATCCTGCGGCGACAGCCACCGCTCATCGGCCAGGCTCACTTCCACCCGGTCCCAATGCACGTCCAGTTCGGCCAGTGCCTGGTATACCGGCGCCGGCGTGGTGCCACCGGAGAGCAGGATGCGGGCCCGGCCCACCTCATTGATGTCGTGGTTGAGGGTCTGCGCCATTTCGGCGGCCACCGCCTCGATCCAGCCATCGGCGTCGCCGTGCTGGATGAACTCGATGCGGTCGTCGTGGAAGGTGGGGCTCATGCGGCAACTCCTGGTGCGTCACGTTCGGCGTCGGCAGCATAGGCGGCAGCGCCCAGCAGTCCGGCGTGGGGATGCATCACGGCAAGCGATGGCACCCTCGCCATGATCGAAGAGAACCGCCCCTTGTGTTCGAAGCGCTGGCGGAAGCCGGAGTGCTGCAGTGAATCGAGCATCTTCGGGGTCAGGCCGCCCGTCAGGAACACGCCGTCCCAGGCGCCCTGGGTCAGTACCAGATCGCCGGCGATGGCGCCGAACACCGCGCAGAACACGTCCACGGTGCGCATTGCCTGCGGATCAGCGTGCAGGGCACGCGCGGTCACGTCTACCGGCTGCAGCTGGCCGGGGTCGATGCCGGCCATCTCGCACACGGCGCGATGGATGTTGACCAGCCCGGGTCCGCAGATCAGGCGTTCGTTGGAGACGCGGCCGAACTGCTCGGAGAGGATTTCCAGGATGCGGATTTCTTCCGGTGTGCCCGGTGGGAAACTGACATGACCGCCTTCGGTTTCCAGCGGATAGCAGCGGCCGTGGCGCATGATCAGGCCACCGACGCCGAGCCCGGTACCGGGCCCGATCACCGCGTAGTTGCGCGGCTGTCCCGGCTTGCCCGGTACCCAGGCGGCGCCGCCGACCTGGACGACGTCCTCGGGCTGCAGCAGCGAAATCGCCATCGCCTGTGCGGCGAAGTCGTTGATCAGGTGCAGCTCGTCGAACCCCAGCATCGCGGCGGTGCGGCTGCGCGAGATCACCCACGGATGATTGGTGATGCGCGCCTCGTCACCGTCGACGCGGCCGGCCACTGCGAACACGCCGCGGCTGGCCGCAGCGCCGATCTGCTCCAGGTGGTGGCGCGCGGCATCACCCAGCGACGGGAATTCCGCCACCGCGTACTCGCGGATGCTCTCCTTGAGCAGCGGCGCGTCCTGCGAGGTGTCGGCCAGGGCGAAGCGGGCATTGGTGCCGCCGATGTCGGCAACCAGCACCGGCTGCGAGATGGCACTCATGCCGAGGCCCCGCTGTCCGGCGCGTCCACGCCCTGCGGCAGGAACTCGCCTGCATTGCTCGGGCCCCACTGGCCAGCAGGATACGGTTCCAGCGGCAGCTTGGCCTCCTTCCAGGCGTCGGCAACGCTGTCGATCCAGGCCCACGCTGCGCGCACTTCGTCGTCGCGCACGAACAGCGTGTGGTTGCCGTTGAAGGCATCCAGGAACAGGCGTTCGTAGGCGATGCGGCGGTGCAGGCCGGTCGGCACCGACAGTTCCAGTTCCAGCGGATGCAGTTCCAGGGCACCCCATTCCGGGCCGGCCAGGCTGCTCATCAGGCCCAGTTCGATGTTTTCCTGCGGCTGCAGCTGGAACACCAGGCGGTTCGGCGCGGCCTGCGCGCGCTGCGGGCGCTCGAACAGCCAGTGGGTGACCGGCTTCAGCGTGACCACCACGCGGGTGGTGCGCTCGGGCAGGCGCTTGCCGGTGACCAGGTGGAACGGCACGCCGCTCCAGCGCCAGTTGTCGATATGCGCGGTGACACCGGCGAAGGTTTCCACGTCGCTGCCTTCCGGCGGCTGGTAGGCCTGGGCCGGCTGGCCATTGATGGTGCCGGCGGTGTAGCGGCCACGGATGCTGTCACGCGCGGCGTGCCTGGCATCGAGCGGGCGCAGGGCGCGCAGCACCTTGACCTTCTCGTCGCGGATGCGATCGGCTTCCAGCGATGCCGGCGGTTCCATCGCCACCATGCACAGCAGCTGCAGGATGTGGCTCTGCACCATGTCCCGCAGCGCGCCGGAGCGGGCGTAATAGGCATCGCGGCCATCCACGCCTTCGCTTTCGGCCACCAGGATGTGCACCGATTCGATGTAGTTGCGGTTCCACACCGCTTCCAGCAGCGTGTTGCCGAAGCGCAGTGCGATCAGGTTCTGCACCGCGGCCTTGCCCAGGTAGTGGTCGAGGCGGAACACGCGGTCCTCGTCGATCCACTGGCCGATGGTGCTGATGATTTCCTCGGCGCTCTCGCTGTCGCTGCCGATCGGCTTCTCCAGCATCAGGCGTGCCGGCGCGGCGAGGGCGCCGCCCTTGGCCAGGCCTTCGCAGGTGGAGATGTACAGGCCCGGCGGAATGGCCAGGTAGCTGACGCACTTGCGGTGCACCAGGTCGGAGACGGCGGCGGCAACCGAGTCGACATCGCGCAGGTCCACCGAACGGTAGTCGATGCGGCGCAGCAGGGCAGCGATGTCGTCCTGCGTGGCCATCGGCATGGCCTGCTGCAGGCGCGGCCGGAGGATGTCATGGAAAGCTTCGGTGTCATGCCCGGACAGGGCCAATGCGCGGATGCGGAAGTCCTCCGGCAGCAGGCCGTCGCCAAGCAGGCGAAGCAGCGAAGGGAACAGGTAGCGCTGGGCCAGATCACCTGTGGCACCGAACAGGAAGAGGGTGTCGTGCATCGCTCGAGTTTCAGATCCGGGTGACATCGTTGTCAATCGCTTCATGGCTGGGTTCGGGGGACATCCGCGCAACTGCCTGTCCGAGGTTCGTCAGGGGCGATCTCCGGTGTTGCGGAAGATCGTTCCATTCGAAACCACTACCTCGGCGGAACCTTCGTTCAACCGCCGACGCAGATCGGTGCGCACCGATCATCGGATAGTGCCACGTGAAAACGTTTACATGGCAGAATGGGCAACTGTATTCGATTGCAGTGCTCGCCGTCATGCGGCAGGCGCGCAATCATCACTGCCATCGGGAGGGCCGAGGCAGTCCCAAAAGACAGCCCGGCTTCGGGCGGACCGGATAGGTGATATGGCAAAAGTGCAGTTGCAGGGTGTGCGCAAGGTCTATGACAACGGCCAGGTCGCGGTGAAGGACGCCAGCTTCGAGGTCGCCGATGGCGAGCTGATGGTGCTGGTCGGTCCGTCCGGCTGTGGCAAGTCGACCCTGTTGCGGATGGTGGCGGGCCTGGAAGAGATCAGCGGCGGCACGCTGACCATCGGCGATCGCGTGGTCAACGACGTGGCGCCGAAGGACCGCGACATCGCCATGGTGTTCCAGAGCTACGCGTTGTACCCGCACATGACCGTGGCCGAGAACCTGGCCTTCGGCCTGAAGCTGCGCGGGCATGACAAGGCGACCATCGACAAGCGCATTGCCGAGGCGGCGCAGACGCTGGGCCTGACCGAGATGATGGACAAGCTGCCCAAGGCGATGTCCGGTGGTCAGCGTCAGCGCGTGGCACTGGGCCGGGCGCTGGTGCGCGAGCCGGCGGTGTTCCTGCTCGACGAGCCGCTGTCCAACCTCGACGCCAAGCTGCGCCACAGCGTGCGTACCGAGATCGCGCAGCTGCACCGCAAGCTGGGTACCACCATGATCTACGTGACGCACGACCAGGTTGAAGCGATGACGCTGGGCCAGCGCATCGTGGTGCTGAAGGACGGCATCATCCAGCAGATCGATACGCCGATGGCGCTGTACGACCGCCCGGCCAACCTGTTCGTGGCCGGTTTCCTCGGCAGCCCGGCGATGAACGTGCTGCGTGGCACGCTGCAGGGCGATGCCGGCGGCGTGAGCGTGGTCGACGGCGAATGGCGCGCGCCACTGGGACAGGCCACGATCAATCCAGCGTGGCTGCAGAAACCGATCGCGGTGGGCGTGCGCCCGGAGCACCTGCAACCGGCTGCTGCCGATGATGCGCACGCGTTCATCGCGCGCATTGAGGGCATCGAACCGGTCGGCAACGAGATCTTCGTCAACCTCAGCAGTGGCCAGCATGCGCTGACCATGCGCGTGGCACCGCAGGCGTTGCCTGCGGTGGGCGATGACATCCGCGTGGCGATCCACCCGCAGGGCCTGCATTTCTTCAACGCAGAGAGCGGCGAGCGCCTGTAACGGGTAGCGCCGG
>NZ_JAZKVY010000176.1:0-361 GCF_036624925.1 Stenotrophomonas sp. A3_2 | reverse complement strand
GGTTCGAGGATAGTCCGGCGCTGGCGCGCGGGCCGCCCTACCTTGGTAGGGGGTGGGTTTGTTCTGCAGGGCTTTGCAGCCCTGCACCCGTGGTAGTGGCGGGCGCGGGGCGGCCACCGCCTCCCCAACCGCAGCAGCGGGGTTGCGGGGGGGTGGGGGGGGGGGGGCGGGTGGGGGGGCACGCCGTGAATCCCCAGTCCGGCCCACCGGCTGGCGGGTGGGCGTGCGGGCGCTTGCTAAGAAATGCTTCGCAAGCGAAGCGCCCTCACCCATGGGGGCTCGGTCGCGCCTTGCTCGTGTGCGCTGTCCTGCGCACACGGCAAGACCGGGGTTGGGCGTCCTGCCCAACCCGCCCGAGGCA
>NZ_JAZKVY010000175.1:0-338 GCF_036624925.1 Stenotrophomonas sp. A3_2 | reverse complement strand
ACGGTTGACGCCGCGATTCCGCGCTGCGACCCTCCCCACCAAGCCGCACGACAAGGCGGCACACGGGGTAAGGGGGGGACACCAGGAATGCGATGGCGCTCCCGCGCGCTGCTCGCCGCGCTGCCCATGGCTCTCGGCGCGGCCACGTCGCCGCCCGTCGCACCGGTTCAAACGAAGGCGGGCACACCCGGCCTCGAGGAAATCGTCGTCACCGCGCAGAAGCGCTCGGAAAAGCTGCAGCGCGTGCCGCAGGCTATCCAGGTGCTGGACAGCAAGAAGCTCGCCCAGCTCAACGTCAACAACTTCCAGGACTACATCAAATATATTCCCAGCCTGTC
>NZ_JAZKVY010000174.1:0-371 GCF_036624925.1 Stenotrophomonas sp. A3_2 | reverse complement strand
GGAAACACGGTGTCGCTGTCGGCCGCGGGCGGCGATGCGCGGGCGGCGGGGATCGTGTTCACCTACCAGGCCGCGTCGGGCAGCTATGTGAGCGACGTCTATGGCGCGCTCTCCCGACTTTCCTATGTGAGCAGCGCAAGCCCCTGGGATCTCTGCAACGTCTCGCTGTATGGCGGTACCACGCTCGCGCAGGCGCAGCAGGTGGCATCCAGCCCCTACGCGGCGATGCAGGTGGGCGGCGCCGGCTACGCGGGATCGGTCAGTTTCGTCACCGACCCGACCGTGAGCGGCGCGGCGCGGAGCGAGGGCAACGCGACCCCCGGCCGCATCGCGGAGGTGGCCAATCGTTTCGTGGGTCAGGCCTGGCACAC
>NZ_JAZKVY010000017.1:0-341 GCF_036624925.1 Stenotrophomonas sp. A3_2 | reverse complement strand
CCGGCGTGCTGAAAAGCGCGCAGGTGCATGGCGACGGCGCCGGAGCGAGTTCATCCGATCAGATGATCCCATCTGATTGGATTTAGCTCTACACGTTGAAGCGGAAGAGCAGCACGTCGCCGTCGCGGACCACGTATTCCTTGCCCTCGACGCGCATCTTGCCGGCTTCCTTGGCGCCGCCCTCGCCCTTGCAGGCGACGTAGTCGTCGTAGGCGATGGTCTCGCAGGCGATGAAGCCACGCTCGAAATCGTTGTGGATGACGGCGGCGGCCTGTGGCGCGCGGGTGCCGCGGACGATGGTCCAGGCGCGGGTCTCCTTCGGGCCGCAGGTGAAGTAGGTG
>NZ_JAZKVY010000173.1:0-349 GCF_036624925.1 Stenotrophomonas sp. A3_2 | reverse complement strand
CGAGCGCCGGCGCCACGCCAGCCGCATCCGCGGGGTCCACGATGGCCACCGCGCCGGTCGCTTCGTCCTTCAAAAGCCACGCATAATTGTCGGTGAAAAGCGGGACGGGCTGGACGCTGACGGGCATGGTCTCTACCTCTTTCGGGTGCGCGGACCCCTCTAGCACCGCGCGGGGCATCCGCCACCATGCACGGCACCCTGCCAATCGCGCCATCAGGCGCCAGCGCCGCCAGCTTCTACGCCACCGCCCGCGGGCAAACGGCGAGCACCGTGCTGCGCGAGCGCATGGCCGCCTTCTGGCCGGAATGCCGCGGGCTCAGCGTGCTGGGCCTGGGCTACACCGAGCCCT
>NZ_JAZKVY010000172.1:0-345 GCF_036624925.1 Stenotrophomonas sp. A3_2 | reverse complement strand
GGATGCTTGGCTGCGCGCGCGCGGCATCACCGGCATCTCCGGCGTTGATACCCGGGCGCTCACCGTGCGCATACGCGACGGCGGCGCCCCCACCGGCATTCTGGCGTATCCGGCCGATGGCCGCTTCGATATCCCGGCCCTGCAGGCGCGCGCCGCCGCCTGGCCGGGGCTGGAGGGCATGGATCTGGCGAAGGAGGTTTCCTGCACGCAGAGCTACGCGTGGGACGAAACCGCCTATGCCTGGCCCGCGGGCTATGGCCGTCAGACGGCGCCCACGCATCACGTCGTCGCCGTCGATTACGGCGCCAAACGCAACATTCTGCGGTGCCTCGCCGCCGCCGGGTG
>NZ_JAZKVY010000171.1:0-332 GCF_036624925.1 Stenotrophomonas sp. A3_2 | reverse complement strand
CGCCTGTTCGCCTTCACCGGCGAGAACCCCGTGCAGCAGCCCGCCGCCGAGCCCGTCGCCCCCGCGACGCGTCCGGTCACGCGGGGTCTGCCCGTGGATGCCACGCCCCAGCGCCGCAGCGGGCGTCGCGTTGCCGCCGCTTCGTTCTCCGTCGGTGTCATGGGCCTCGTCGGACTCCTGACCGTAGGGATGACGATGCCGGTGAGCGCCCTCGCCTCCGCGAACGGCACGACCAACGTCGCCGCCCCCGAGACGGCTGTGACGCAGAATCTCGCGGTGGCCGGCGGCGATGCCGGGAACGGCGCCATCCAGGCCTACGTCGCTCCGGCCCA
>NZ_JAZKVY010000170.1:0-363 GCF_036624925.1 Stenotrophomonas sp. A3_2 | reverse complement strand
TCATAGCGGCCGCCGCCCATCACGGTGCCCTGCGCACCCAGCGCCGTGGTCACGAACTCGAACGCGGTGTGGCTGTAGTAGTCGAGCCCCCGCACGATGCGCGGGTTCTCCACGAACGGCACGCCCAGGCGCGTCAGGGTGTCGCGCACACCGTCATAAAAGGCCGCGGCCTCGGCGGTAAGATACGGGGCGATCACGGGGGCGGCGGCGACCAGGCGCTTGTCGCCCTCGTCCTTGCTGTCGAGGATACGGAGCGGGTTGCGGGCCAGGCGGTCGCGGCTGTCGGCGGAAAGTTCGCCGGCGCGCTCGGTGAAGTAGGCGATCAGCGCGGCGCGGTAGGCCGCGCGGCTTTCGGCGTCCCCC
>NZ_JAZKVY010000169.1:0-312 GCF_036624925.1 Stenotrophomonas sp. A3_2 | reverse complement strand
CGGGGATCGAGCTGAGCAACACGCGGCGGAGCGCATTACCGACCGTGTGGCCGTAACCTCGCTCCAGCGGTTCGAAGACGAACTTGGCGTACTCGTTATTGATGTCAAGGGTTTGAATCGTCGGCATAGGATTTGATCAGTTACGCGGAGCCTTGGGCGGGCGGCAACCGTTATGGGGGACGGCAGTGACGTCGCGGATCGACTGGACGGCAAGGCCGTTGTTGTTGATGGAGCGGATGGCGGTCTCGCGTCCGCTACCGGGGCCACTGATGAAGACCTCGACGGTCTCCATGCCGTGGTCGCGGGCCTTCT
>NZ_JAZKVY010000168.1:0-324 GCF_036624925.1 Stenotrophomonas sp. A3_2 | reverse complement strand
CGTTGGCGCCATGGATGGCGCCATCGAGCCCCCATGGATGGGTTTACGGCGTGTCCTGCCCACCCACACCGCCCCGCCATACCACGGATAGCTCGCTGTTTCGCTTGCTTCGGCTGTTTCCGTTGCCTCTGCGGGTGCAGGGCGCACCCCTGCAAACCCCCCATCCCCAAACCCCCCCGGGGGGGGCGCGCGGCCCCCACCCGGGCCCCCACCGGCCCGCCCAAACCACCCCGCCCCACCTCTGACAGATTCCTGCGATCTGCCGGAATGGAACGGCCTGCTCTTGGTGGGTGTCGACCTTGGTCGACACGTAGATCCATGCCA
>NZ_JAZKVY010000167.1:0-75757 GCF_036624925.1 Stenotrophomonas sp. A3_2 | reverse complement strand
CGGGGCACTGTGGGTTCGCGGGGACGGCGCAAGTACGTCCATGTAGCCTTGGTCGCCGCATCCATGCGGCTCACACCCCGCGAACCCACAGTGCCCCGCCTCTGACAGGTTCACGCGGCTGTTGGTAGGTGTCGACCTTGGTCGACACATCTGTCAGATATCGAAATAAAACTGGGGTCAGATCCGTTTTCCGCAGGAAAACGGATCTGACCCCAAGAGTCGTTCCGACAGCTCGCAGGAAACTGTCGAAGGCGGGGTGGGTCAGGTTGTGGGGGTGTCCGCGGCATGGATGCCGCGGCCAAGCCCCCATGGACGGGTTTACGGCGTCCCCCACAGGCTGACCTACCCCGCCTACCCCCAGGGAACCAGCTTTTGCCGTTGCTCTGGCTGTTGCTTCGGCCTCTGCGGGTGCCGGCCGCGGGCCGGCCGAACTACAATCCCACTCATGCTGAAATTCTTGAATACCTCCCGCCGGGGGCGCCGGTGAGCGGCCGTGGGGGCAATGACGGTCAGGTCCGCATCATCGGCGGGCGCTGGCGCAATACCCGCCTGCCGGTGCCGACCCTGCCGGGGCTGCGACCCAGCAGCGACCGCGTGCGCGAAACCCTGTTCAACTGGCTGATGCCCAAGCTGGGCGGCGCGCGGGTGCTGGACCTGTTCGCCGGCAGTGGCGCGTTGGGCCTGGAGGCGGTCTCGCGCGGCGCCGCCCACGCCACCCTGGTCGAGCGCGACGCGCAGCTGGGACGCAATCTGACCGCGGCCGTGGCCAAGCTGCAGGCCTCCGGCCAGGTCACCGTCGTGCAGGCCGATGCCCTGCGCTGGCTGCAAGGGGCGCAGGCGCAGCAGGCCGATCTGGTCTTCATCGACCCGCCGTTCGCCGATGGCCTGTGGCAGGACGTGCTGGCCCAGCTGCCGCGGCACCTGGCCGCCGATGCCTGGCTGTACCTGGAATCGCCGGCCGGCCACGTGCCGGTGCTGCCGCCGGACTGGCTGCTGCACCGCGAGGGCGGCACCCGCGAGGTGCGCTTTGCCCTGTACCGCCGCGCCACTGCTACACTTTGACCTCATCTGAACATCTGCATCCGCCCATGACCGTGGCCAACCGCCGCATTGCCGTGTATCCCGGCACATTCGATCCGATCACCAACGGTCATATCGACCTGGTCAGCCGGGCCGCGCCGCTGTTCGAAAAAGTCGTGGTCGGCGTGGCGCAGAGCCCGTCCAAGGGCCCGGCGCTGCCGCTGGAGCAGCGCGTGCAGCTGGCACGCGGCGCCCTGGCCCATCACGGCAATGTCGAGGTCATCGGCTTCGATACCCTGCTGGCGCATTTCGTACGTTCGGTGCAGGGCGGGGTGCTGCTGCGCGGCCTGCGCGCGGTGTCCGACTTCGAATACGAATTCCAGATGGCCAGCATGAACCGCCACCTGATCCCCGAGGTCGAGACCCTGTTCCTGACCCCGGCCGAGCAGCACAGCTTCATTTCGTCCTCGCTGGTCCGCGAGATCGCCCGCCTGGGTGGCGACGTGTCCGGCTTCGTGCCGGCCGCGGTGCTCGAAGCCCTGCGCAAGGTCCGCGAAGCGAAGGCGGCACAGTCGTAAGCCCCGCTGTACCCGCACCCCATTACGTACACCACCACGCACCATTCCGGGAGGAAACCCATGAACACCACCATGCGCGCGATGCTGATCGCTTCGTTGGCCCTGGCCTTCACCGCCTGCAAGAAGGAAGAGGCCGCTCCTGTCGACGAGGCCAAGCAGGCCCTGGTCGCGCCGTCCAAGGATGACGATGCCGGCTGGAAGAAGTACCTGCAGGAAGTGGCCATCCAGAACATGGGCAACATCAGCAACAGCCCGTTCCTGTACTACCTCTCGCCGGAATCGGACCCGGACTTCCAGGCCAAGTACGAGCGCCAGACCGAGAGCGCGACCCAGGCGGTGGCCCGTGGCGTGCAGCCGGGCAACATGCTGGCCTTCGGTTCGTCGGCCTCGGGCAAGATGGCTGACATGATCCAGGCTGTGTTCAAGGACGTGGCGCCGGATTCGATGAAGGGCGTGCGCGTCGTCTTCATCGGCCAGTCGGCCGACAACGCCCGCGTGCAGGCGGCGGTCCAGCCGACCGGCGCCGAGTACATTTTCGTCGAAGCCAAGTAATACCGAGCCATGGCGGCCATGCTCCGGCATGGCCCGGGCGGCACCCCGCAAGGGTGCCGCTGATGACCTGACCGGCCCGCGCGCCCGCGCTGGCCGGTCCTTTGTCCCAAGGCGCGGGCGAGGAGTATCGCCATGTCGCTGAAAATCAACGAGCTCTGCGTCAACTGCGACGTCTGCGAGCCGGCCTGCCCGAACCAGGCCATTTCGATGGGTGAAACCATCTACGTGATCGACCCTGCGCGCTGTACCGAATGCGTCGGTCATTTTGACGAGCCACAGTGCGTGGTCGTCTGCCCGGTCGAGTGCATCGACCCGGACCCGGAGATCGTGGAAACGGAAGACCAGCTGCTGGCCAAGCTGCGCCAGCTGCAGCACGATCACCCCGAACTCTACGCGGAGCCCCCATCCGAATGAAGACGCTGATCGTCCGCCCCCTGTTGCTGCTCGGCCTGCTGCTGAGCCCGATTGCCTGGGCCGGCAGCCCGGTCCGTGCCGAGCGCCCTGATGGCGCCGCCAT
The DNA here is from genome assembly GCF_036624925.1 of Stenotrophomonas sp. A3_2. Lineage (NCBI taxonomy): Bacteria > Pseudomonadati > Pseudomonadota > Gammaproteobacteria > Lysobacterales > Lysobacteraceae > Stenotrophomonas > Stenotrophomonas sp. A3_2. The sequence goes on along the minus strand of NZ_JAZKVY010000167.1, from coordinate 73,090 downwards.
TGCCAGCGGCCATGCGCTGGCCACCCAGGCCGGTATCGACATCCTGGCCCAGGGCGGCAACGCCTTCGACGCAGCAGTGGCGGTGTCGTCCACGCTGGCGGTGGTCGAGCCGATCAGTTCCGGTCTGGGCGGTGGCGGCTTCTTCCTGCTGCACGATGCGGCCACCGGAAAGGACGTGATGCTGGACGCGCGCGAGACCGCGCCGGCCGCCGCGACCCCGCAGGCCTTCCTCGACAAGCAGGGCAACCTGGACCGTGACCGCTCGGTCAACGGCGCCTGGTCGGCCGGCATCCCGGGCCTGCCTGCAGCGCTGGTCGAACTGTCGGCCAAGCACGGCAGGCTGCCGTTGTCGGCCTCGCTGCAGCCGGCCATCCGCATCGCGCGCGAAGGCTTCCCGGTGTACGAGCGCATGGCCAAGGGCTATGCCTCGCGCCGTGAAGTGATGGAGCGCTATCCCGGCACGCGCGAGGTCTACCTGCGCAACGGCACGCCGATCGCTACCGGAGACCTGTTCAAGCAGCCGGAACTGGCGCAGACGCTGGAGCGGCTGGCTGCGGGTGGCTTCGATGGCTTCTACAAGGGCCAGACCGGAAAGCTGTTGCTGGCCGGCGTGAAGCAGGCTGGCGGCAACTGGACCGCTGAAGAGCTGGCCGGTTATCGCGTGAAGCAGCGCGAACCGATCGTGTTCAACTACAACGGCTGGAAGATCACCACCGCGCCGCCGCCGTCATCCGGTGGCATCGCGCTGGCCAGCATGCTGCAGATCCTGGAAGGCTGGGACATCAGGAAGATGGACCCGGCGCACCGCACCCACCTGGTGGTGGAATCGATGCGCCGTGCCTACCGCGACCGTACCTTCTTCCTCGGCGATCCGGACTTCGTGCAGATCCCGCAGAAGGTGCTGACCAGCAAGGACTACGCGCAGGGCCTGCGCGCGACCATCCATCCGGAGAAGGCCACGCCCAGCGACCTGCTGTCGGGCAACCCGACGCCACTGGAAGATGACGAGACCACGCACTTCTCGATCATCGACCGTGACGGCAACCGCGTCGGCGCCACCCAGACCGTCAACCTGCTGTACGGCTCGGGCCTGATTCCGAAGGGCACCGGCGTGCTGCTGAACAACGAGATGGACGACTTCGCGCTGAAACCAGGCACGCCCAATGCATTCGGCGTGATGGGCTACGAGGCCAATGCGCCGAAGCCGGGCAAGCGCATGCTCAGCTCGATGACGCCGACCTTCATGGAAAACAGCGACAAGGTGATCGTGCTGGGCACCCCGGGTGGCAGCCGCATCATCACCATGGTGCTGCTGGGCATCCTCGGCTACGACGCCGGCCTGGACGCGCAGCAGGTTGCTGCGCTGCCGCGCTATCACCACCAGTGGCTGCCGGACCTGATCGAAGCTGAGGACGATGCACTCGACGCGGCGACGGTGAAGCAGCTGCAGGCGATGGGCCACAAGATCGACCTGCCGGGCAATGTCGCCGCAGGCGGCCGCGGTTCCAGCCACGTGTGGGGCAACCTGCAGACCGTGGAATGGGACCGCAAGGCGAACCGACTGTTCGGCGGCAGCGACCCGCGCAATCCGGTGGGCAGTGCCCAGGTCGTGCCGGCCCATTGACGTGGGAGTGCCGGCCACTGGCCGGCACTTCGGCGGATATCGAAACCCCGTCTTCGGCGGCGGGGTTTTCCGTTTACTTTCTAGCGATTATTTAACGGTTCGGCGCCGATAATCGACACATGAAACTCTGGTCTATTCGTGGAAACTCGCAACGCCTTGATGGCGGCGCGATGTTCGGCAACGCGCCGCGCGCGTTGTGGGAAAAATGGGCGGCACCGGACGAGCTCAATCGCATCGAGCTGGCCTGCCGCGCGCTGCTTGCCAGTCCGCTGGAAGGCAAGACCGTGCTGTTTGAAACCGGTATCGGAGCGTTCTTCGATCCGCGCATGCGCGAGCGCTACGGCGTGCAGGAAAGCCAGCACGTGCTGATCGATTCGTTGCGCGAAGCCGGCTTCGAGCACGAGGACATCGACGTGGTGGTGCTCAGCCACCTGCATTTCGATCATGCTGGCGGCCTGCTGGCGGCATGGAGCGAAGGGCGCGAGCCCGAGCTGCTGTTCCCCAACGCAACCTATGTGGTCGGTGCGCAGCACTGGCAGCGCGCCGTGCAGCCACACCCGCGCGATCGGGCCAGTTTCATTCCTGAGCTGCCCGGCCTGCTGCAGGCCAGTGGCCGCCTGGAAGTGGTGGAGGGGGAGTACTCGAAGGCACTTGGCCGCAGCGTGCGCTTCAGCTACAGCGACGGGCATACGCCGGGGCTGATGCTGGCCGAGATCGTTGGTCATGCGCATGCCGGTGAAGATGCGCACGGTGGCGTGGTGTTCTGTGCCGACCTGATTCCGGGGCGCTCATGGGTACACGTGCCGATCACCATGGGCTACGACCGCAACGCCGAGCTGCTGATCGACGAGAAGCGGCAGTTCCTTGAAGACAAGCTGGCGCGCAACGTGCGGCTGTTCTTCACCCACGACCCACAGGTGGCGCTGGCGCAGCTGGGCCGTGATGACAAGGGACGTTTCGTGACCCTGCACGAACAGGGCGAGTTGAAGGCGCGCGCCCTGGGGTAACGGCAGAGCCGAGCGTGGGCTCGGCTCTACATCACTCTCGTTACGACGCCTTCAGGCAGCTGCTCATGAAGGTCTTGCGCGCATCGCCTGCCAGCTTCTTCGCACCCGCGTCGGCATTGCACTTGCGCATGCGTTCCTGCTGTGGATTGACCGCCTTGGTTTCCGCGGCGTGGCCGCTGAGGCAGGAACTCTGCGCGGTCTTGTAGGCATCACCCTTCAGCCCCTTGTTCTTGGCCGAACATTCGGCCATGCGCTGCTGCTGCGGGGTGGTGGCGTTGGCAGCCAGGGGCAGGCCAACCAGCAGGACGGCGGCCAGCAGGAAAGCGGCTTTCATCGGAATGCTCCAAGCGGTGGCGGGTGCGCGGAGCATTCGCTTCCGACCGGTAAGGCCACGTGAAGGATCACGCGTCGGCCACGCCCGCGTCCACGGGCGTTCACGTGCCGCGGCGAAGCGCGCCCGCGAGTGGTTGGCGGATCAGAGCCCTCTCCTGCGGAGAGGGACCCGACCCGTTCACCGGGATTACCCGACGCGGGTTCCGAAGATGCGGTCGCCGGCGTCGCCCAGGCCCGGCAGGATGTAGCCCTTGTCGTTGAGCTGGGCATCAATGGCCGCGGTGTAGATCTCCACGTCCGGATGCACGGCCTTGACTGCTTCGATGCCTTCGGGCGCGGCCACCAGGAAGATGCCCTTGATGCGACGGGCGCCGGCGCGCTTGAGCATGTCGATGGTGGCGATCAGCGTGCCGCCGGTGGCCAGCATCGGGTCGAGGATCAGTGCGTCGCGCTCTTCCAGGCGGCCGGTCAGGCGCTCGAAGTAGGGCACCGGCTGCAGGGTTTCCTCATCGCGCTGCAGGCCCACCACGCTGACACGGGCGGCCGGGATCAGCGACAGCACGCCGCTGAGCATGCCCAGGCCGGCACGCAGGATCGGCACCACGGTGATCTTGGCGCCGGCAATGCGCTGAACCGTCACCGAGCCGGCCCAGCCGGGCAGGGTGTGCGGCTCGGTGTCCAGGTCGGCGGTGGCCTCGTAGGCCAGCAGGGTACCCAGCTCGTTGGCCAGTTCGCGGAAATCCTTGGTGCTGAGCGCGGCATTGCGCATCAGGCCGATCTTGTGCTGCACCAGCGGGTGGCGCACTTCGACGATCTTCATGGTCGGGAAGGGGGAAAGGAGAGAGAGGAGGCCATTTTGCCGGATTGGCGTGTCGAATCCCAAACCGGCCCCGGAGCGGCGTGACCGGAAATGTGCAGGTGCATGTCATGGCCATGCAACCTTGCGGACATATCGTGCAGACCCATTCTTAACAGGAATGGGGATTCCCAGTGCATATCAAGACTCCGTTGGCCGTTGCCATCACCCTGACCCTGGCAATGGGGGCCGCAGCACCGCTGCAGGCGGCCGGGCAGCAGGCGGTAGCCGCCACCGGCGCCGTGGCCGCCGACGCGGTCGACCTGGACCGCATCGAAGTACGCGCCCAGCTCGAGTCGCAGATCCGCGCGGTCGATCTCAAGCGCAGCAGCGACGCCATCGAGGATGCAGTGTCCTCCGACGCACTGGGCCAGTACCCTGACAAGAACGTGGCCGAGTCGCTGCAGCGCCTGCCGGGCATCAGCGTGACCCGCGACCAGGGCGAGGGCCGCTTCGTGGTCATCCGCGGCCTGGATGCCAATCTCAACAGCGTCAGCGTGGATGGCATCGCCGTCGGCACGCCGGAAGATTCCAGCCGCGCCGCGCCACTGGACGTTATCCCGTCCGACTCCACCGAGCGCCTGCGCGTGGTCAAGTCGCCGACCCCGGACATGCCCGGCGACGCCATCGGTGGCGCAGTGCTGGTGGAATCGGCCTCGGCCTTTGACCGCGACGGTCGCAGCCTGCGTGGCAAGATCGAAGGCAGCCACCAGCAGTTGTCCGGCGAGACCAGCCCCAAGGCCGCCTTCAACTACAGCGAAGTGTTCAACGACACCTTCGGCGTGGCCCTGGGCGTGAACTACCAGAAGCGGAAGTTCGAGTCGGACAACACCGAAGTGGAGTACGACGGCGAGGATGACGCCGCACCTGGCGACGTCACCGCGATCAACCTGCAGCACCGCAAGTACGAGATCGAGCGCAAGCGCATCGGCGCCAACCTCAACCTCGACTGGCGGCCGAACGAAAACAGCAAGTACTACCTGCGCACGCTGTACAGTCAGTTCGATGATGCGGAGACCCGTCAGCGCGTGATCTTCAACTTCGATGACGGGAAGATGGTCAAGACTGGCACCGACCAGTACCGCCTGGACGGCATGCCGAAGGATTCCATCGACAAGCGCATGCGCTATCGCACCAAGAAGGAAAACACCTTCGCGGCCAGCCTGGGCGGCGAGAACAAGTTGACCAATGCCGTGGTCGATTACCGGATCGGCTACACCCGTACCGAAGAGCGGGTAAATGACGAGATGGAGGCGCGCTTCAAGCTCAACGGAAAGGCCTTCAACGGCACGCTGGACCAGCGCAGCCGCCTGCCCAGCTACAGCTTCGACAATCCGCAGTGGCTGGACAATGCCAACTACGCGTTCGATCGTTTCGTGATCTCGCCGAAGCAGGTGAATGACAAGGAACACAGCGCGCAGGTCAACGTGCGCTTCGACGGCGACAGCAGCAGCATCAAGTTCGGCCTGCTGGGCCGCTGGCGCGACCGCGATGTGAATGTGGACGAGCGCGAACTGCGTGTCGGCCCGAAGGTGGCGCTGTCGAGCTGGACCACCACCTCGCCGGAACACCGCCACGGCGATATCGGTGACGGCATGGATTCGCCCGCGATGCGTGCCTATTGGGCGGCCAACGGCGGCCAGTACAGCGCCCGCCCGCAGGACGCCGGTGGCAATGCGATGACGTCGCTGGAAGAGGATTACGTGGCAAGCGAGGACATCTTCGCCAGCTATGCCATGGGTACCTGGGACGTGGGCGCACTGCGCATCATCGGCGGTGTTCGCGTGGAAAACACGCAGTTCAAGGCGATCGGCAACCAGGTGGACGTGGCCGCCAACGGCCGCAGCTTCACCGTTGCCCCGCGCGTGGCCAACAGCAGCTACACCAACGTGCTGCCGGGCCTGCACCTGCGCTATGACGCGGCCGATGACTGGGTGCTGCGCGCCTCGGCCAACAAGACCGTTTCGCGCCCGTCGTTCGGCGACGTTTCGCCGCGCGTGGGTTACAGCCGTGGTGACGAGGAAGTGCGCCTGGGTAACCCGGACCTGGATCCGTACGAGTCGAAGAACATCGACCTGTCGGTGGAGAAGTACATCGGCAGCAGCGGCATCGTTTCGCTGGGCCTGTTCCATAAATCGATCGACGGTTACATCGTGGAGACCGTGCGCACCAATGATCCGGCCTACGGCGGATACGACGTGACGCAGCCGATCAATGGTCGCAAGGCCACCGTGCGTGGTGCGGAGTTCAACTGGCAGCAGCAGCTGGCCTTCCTGCCGGACGGCCTGGATGGCCTGCTGGTCGGCGCCAGTGGCACCTGGCTGGATACCGAGTTCGATGCCGGCATCAAGGACCGTGCGGGCGAGGACTTCACGCTGCCGCGCGCTTCCAAGCATGTCTACAGCGCACACATCGGCTATGAAAAGTATGGTGTAAGCACGCGCTTGGCGGCCGTGTACCGCAGCGAGTATCTGGACAGCATCGGCAAGGGCCGCGCGTTCGACATCTACGTGGCACCCAACACCCAGCTCGATTTCTCGCTTGACTACAAATTCACCCCGCGCGTGAGCGTGTACTTCGAAGCGCAGAACCTGCTGGACAAGCCATTGGAGCTTTACCAGGGCACCCGTTCGCGCACCCTGCAGATGGAAGAGTACGGCCGCACCTATGCGCTGGGCCTGAAGGTGGCGCTGTGAGGGGGCGTGGCTTCACCGTCCTGGCCGCCGCGCTGGCAGCCGCGCTGGTCGCCGGCTGCACGCCGGCCACCGGCACCGATCCGGTTGCGGGAGTAGCCGCGCCGGCCGCCGGGGGCGAGCGCGTGGTGACCACCATCGCCGAGGCCTTCCTGTCACCGATGACCCCGGCCGACAACATCGACTCGCCTGCAGCCTGGCGCGCGCCGGACGGCGCGCTGTGGCTGATCGCCACCGCCAAGGCCACCGACAAGCTGGTGGTCTACGACGGCAGCACCGGGCAGCACCTGCGTGACGTCGGCAGCAGCGGCACCGCACCGGGGCAGTTCGACCGCCCAAACGGTATCGCGGTGATCGACGACCTGCTGTGGATCGTGGAGCGCGACAATCACCGTGTGCAGGTGCTGAGCCTGCCGGACTTCACGCCGCTGGCGACGTTCGCTGCCGACGACCTGCGCAAGCCGTACGGGCTGTGGGTCGACCGCCGTGCCGATGGCTACAGCGTCTACGTCACCGACTCCTGGGACAACGGCGAGGATGCGCAGGGGCGTGACATCCTGCCGCCGCTGGCCGAGCTGGACAAGCGCGTGCGCCAGTACCACGTGTCCCGCAATGGCGCGAAGGTCGACGCGAAGCTTGTCGCCAGCATCGGTGACACCACCGAGGCCGGTGCGCTGCGCGTGGTCGAGTCGATCTGGGGCGATCCCGAGAACGACCGCCTGCTGATCGCCGAAGAGGACGAGAGCTACGCCAGCGAGTTCAAGGTCTACACCCTGGCGGGCCGCTTCACCGGCACCACCTTCGGCCGCGACGTGTTCAAGGCACAGGCCGAAGGCGTGACCCTGCGCACCTGTGGCAAGGACGGCTGGTGGATCACCACCGAACAGGGCAAGCAGCGCAGCGTGTTCCACCTGTTCGACCGGCACACGCTGAAACCGGTCGGCGCGTTCCAGGGCAATACCGTGGCCAACACCGATGGCATCTGGATGATGCAGCAACCCAGCGCGCGCTTCCCGCATGGTGCGCTGTACGCCGTGCACGACGACCAAGGCGTGGTGGCCTTCGACTGGGAGAGCATCGCCAAGCAGCTGGCGCTACCCCTGGAGTGTGGTGCATGAGCCGGCACTGCGTGATGCCTACGTTGGCACTGGGCCTGCTGCTGGCCCTCCCGTCGCTGTCGTTCGCAGCAGCCGAAGCCAATACCCAGGTGCCGGCGGGCAGCCGCCACTACGCGGCGACGACGGTACCGGACCGCATCGTCGCCTCCCCGTCGGCCGATCCCAGCCATGGGTTCGCCGTGGCCTGGCGTACCGACGGCAGCGTGCAGGCACCGCTGCTGGAGATTGCCCCCGCCTGGGATTCGCCCGCCATCGAGGGCATCCGCCAGATACACGCGACGACCCGCGCGCTGCAGACCGAGAACGGGCTGTCACACCACCATCGAGCAGATATCGATGGCCTGCAGCCGGATACCCTGTACGTCTACCGCGTGCAGGGCAACGGCAGCTGGAGCGCCTGGAACCAGCTGCGTACGCTGGCCGCCGCCGACCAGCCGCTGACCCTGCTGTACTTTGGCGACACCCAGAACAAGAACGTCAGCCATGTCAGCCGGGTGGTGCGCGCCGCGCAGAAGGCCGCACCCGAGGCGCGCATGAGCCTGTTCGCTGGCGATCTGGTCAGTGGAGGTGATGGTGCCGATGACAGCGAGTGGGGTGAGTGGTTCGCTGCGACCAGTTGGCTGGCGCAGGAGACCCTGGTGGCGCCGGCGATCGGCAACCACGAGTATTTCGAGGAGTTCGAGGACACTCCGCAGGAACGCCGCGTGCTGGGCAGGCACTGGCCGCTGACGTTCGCACTGCCGGGAAATGGTGCCACCGCTGCACAGCAGACCAGCTATTGGTTCGACGCGCAGAGCGTGCGCGTGGCCGTGGTCGATGGCACGTCAGCACTCGACCTGGGCACCGCCACGGCACAGGCACAATGGCTGGACAAGGTGCTGACCGGAAATCCCCAGCCGTGGACCATCGTGCTGCTGCACCAGCCGTTCTATTCGCCGCGCGAAGGCCGCGAGAACGCCGCATTGCGTGACGTGCTGCTGCCGGTGGTGCGCCGCCACAATGTTGACCTGGTGTTGCAGGGCCACGATCACACCTACGGCCGCCGTGGCGAAGGGCAGGCCGCAACCCCGCAGTACGTGGTGACCGTGGCCGGGCCCAAGCAGTACCGTCTCTCCGACGAGGCACGAAAGACGATGGATCCGGTGGCCGAGGACACCCAGCTGTTCCAGGTGTTGAACATCGATCCGCAGCGCCTGCGCTATGAGGCGCGTACCGTGACCGGTCGTCTCTACGATGCCTTCGAGTTGCGCCGCGATGCCAAGGGGGGCAAGCAGCGCACGGAGCTGACCGAAGGCCGCATTACGCCACGCGACTGCCCGCGCGCACAGACGGCCAAGGGTCGTACCGACCGCTGCTGGGAATGAGGAGATGCCGATGACCACGCACCGCCGTATCGTTCCTCTCGCTGCCATCGGTGCGGCACTGCTGTTGCTGGCCAGTGCAGTGACCGCTGCCGATACCGTGCTGCACCCGTTCCTGGCCGACCAGCCGAAGCAGGCCCCGGATGAAGTTCACCTGGCGGTGGAGATTCCTGCCGGCAGCTTCACCAAGTACGAGATCAAGGAAGACGGCCTGGTGCATGTGGATCGCTTCCAGTCGATGCCGGTCGCCTATCCGGCCAACTACGGTTCGATGCCGCGCACGCTGGCTGGCGACAACGATCCGCTGGACGCGCTGGTGCTGACCCGTGAACCCCTGCATCCGGGCGTGATCGTGCGCTTCCGGCCGATCGGTTACCTGAAGATGATCGATGGCGGCGAGCACGACGAAAAGATCATCGGCGTACCGACCGACAAGGTCGACCCGACCTACGCCACGATCCGCGATCTGAAGGATCTGCCGGAGGTCGAGCGCCAGCGCATCGAGGCCTTCTTCCGGGTCTACAAGGACCTGCCGGCCGGGCGCAACCCGGTGCAGCTCAACGGTTGGGGCAACGCCGCCGAGGCGAGGGCACTGATCAGCGAAGCGATGAAGCGCTTCGAAAAGTAGATCCACGCCATGCGTGGATTCAGTCCAGCAACGTCTCGATGAACGATTCGGCCTGCAGGCGGTCGCCCAGTACCCGGGCCACCGCCTGTACTGCTGCCTCCTGGTGTTCAGGGCGGATGCCGCCATCATCATCGTCGTTGTAGAGGTCATCGCCGGCATCGAGGTATACCGTGCCCGCTGCAGCCAGGGCCGCCATCAGGGTCGGCACATCGGCGGTGATCTCGCCGGCATCCAGCAGGCCGGCACCGTGATGGCTGAACAGTACACGGCCATCGTCCAGGTCGAGGATGAACGGATCGGCGCTGCGATCGGCAATCACCAGCCAGTTCGATGGCCAGTCGTTGATCCGTTCGCCGCTGACGCCGTGCCAACGATAGCCGGCCTGCTGGCTCCACAGGCGTTGCAGTGGCGGTATCCAGACATCAAGGCCGGGAACGGTGATGCCGGCGCGGCCAACCCTGGCATTGATCTGTTCGCCCAGCGGCCCCACCTGCGCGTAAAAACGTGCCAGTACGGGGGGCAGCGGGAACGGGCCCTGCCAGTCACGCTCGTGCTGGGCATGCAGCAGCCCGAAGCGGGCGAATGAGGCGTGCAGATCTTCCATGTCAGAGTCCAACGGGTAGCGGCCGTGCAGCCTAGCAGACAGCGTCTGCGCGCATCGCCTTCACCACCGCTGGCTATCATGTGCGCCTTCCACAACGAAGGCAGTGCCTGTGTCGGTAGCGTTGGTATGGTTCCGCCGTGATCTGCGGCTGCAGGACAATCCGGCCCTGCAGGCCGCGCTGGATGCAGGTCACGATGTGGTGCCGGTCTACATCCACGCGCCGCACGAGGAAGGCGAATGGGTGCCCGGTGCGGCCTCCGATGCCTGGCGCCACCGTTCACTGGCCGCGCTGGATGCGGACCTGCGCGCGCGGGGTTCCTCGCTGGTGCTGCGCAGCGGCGATAGCCTGCCGGCCCTGCAGTTGCTGATCGAGCAGGCGGGCGCCGAGGCGGTGTACTGGAACCGCAAGTACGAACCGGCCACCCAGCCCCGCGACGCGGCCATCAAGCGCACGCTGCGCGAGCAGGGCATCGACGCGCAGAGCTGCAATGGCAGCCTGTTGTTCGAACCCTGGGACATTGCCACCCAGCAGGGCCAGCCGTACAAGGTATTTACGCCGTACTGGCGCAATGTACTCAGTCATTGGCGCCTGCCGGCACTGCAGGCTGCACCGGAAGCACTGGCGCCGCACGCGGTCGACAGCCTGGCATTGGATGATCTCCAGCTGGCACCGACGCTGGACTGGGATACCGGCTTCTGGGAGCACTGGCAGCCGGGTGAAGCCGGTGCGCTGGAAGCACTGTCCGTCTTTGAAGACGGTGCCCTGCGCGGGTATCGCGAGCAGCGTGACCTGCCGGACCGTGTCGGGACCTCGCGGCTGTCGCCGCACCTGCATTTCGGCGAAATCGCACCCTGGCGGATTGCCCATGCGCTGGAAGGGGTGCGTAGCGCCGGCACCGACGCCGACATCGACGGCTACCTGCGCCAGCTGGGCTGGCGTGACTTCGCCTACCACCTGCTGCATCACTTCCCGAAGACGCCGACCGACAACCTCAACCCGCGCTTCGACCGTTTCCCGTGGGCCACTCCGAGTGCCACGCAGCTGCACGACTGGCAGCGCGGCAATACCGGCGTGCCGATCGTCGATGCCGGCCTGCGCGAGCTGTGGCACACCGGCTACATGCACAACCGGGTGCGGATGATCGTGGCCAGCTACCTGTGCAAGCACCTGCGCGCGCACTGGCTGCATGGCGCGCGCTGGTTCTGGGACACCCTGGTCGACGCCGACCTGGCCAATAACACCATGGGCTGGCAATGGGTGGCCGGGACTGGCGCCGATGCCGCTCCGTACTTCCGGGTGTTCAACCCCGTGACTCAGGCCGAGAAATTCGATCCTCAGGCACGGTACATCAGCCGCTGGGTGCCCGAACTGGCCGCGCTGCCGGTGAAGGCCCGGTTTGCGCCGTGGCAGCATCCGCTGCTGCTGGCGGCGCATGCCCCGGGCTATCCGCGTGCGCCGCTGGTGGACCTGGCCGCGGGCCGCGACGCCGCATTGGCGGCATACCGCCAGTCGGGGGCGGGGTAAAGGGTGACCCGAGCGATCCGGTCAGTTAGCTGAACGCGGCCCTGTCGGCGCACCGGATCATCATCCCGACGTCGCATCGGGCTGTTTATTCTCTCTGCGCCCGCAAGCCGCCGGCCCGTCCGGAAACCAAGGAGAACCTCATGATCCGCAACACCACCCGCAACGTCGCACTGGCCCTGATGAGTGCGGCCGTCCTGTCGGCCTGCGCCACCGGCGGCTCCTACGTGCAGAGTGACCAGTACGGCAATCCGACCGAGCAGCAGAACCGCACTGGTCGTAACGCGCTGATCGGTACCGCCATCGGCGTGGCTGCCGGCCTGTTGACCGGCGACAGCGCCACCGAGCGCCGTCAGCACGCATTGATCGGTGCCGGTATCGGTGCGCTCAGCGGCGCCGCGGTCGGCCAGTACCAGGATCGCCAGGAACGCGCGCTGCGCGAGCGCACCGCCAACACCGGCATCGATGTGCAGCGCCAGGGCGACAACATCATGCTGAACCTGCCGGACGGCATCACCTTCGACTTCGGCAAGGCCACCCTGAAGCCGCAGTTCTACGGCTCGCTCAACGGCGTCGCCGGTACGCTGCGTGAGTACAACCAGACCATGATCGAAGTGGTCGGCCACACCGACAGCATCGGCAGCGACGCTGTGAACAACCGACTGTCGAAGGAACGCGCCGACTCGGTCGCCCAGTACCTGATCGGCCAGGGCGTGCAGAGCGTACGTATCGAAACGCTGGGCGCCGGCAAGGCGTATCCGATTGCCGACAACAGCACCGACGCCGGCCGTGCCAAGAACCGCCGCGTCGAGATTCGGGTGATCCCGCTCAAGCAGTAACGCGTAGCGTTATTGCTTGAGCCGGTCCGGCCATCGGCCGGAGCGAAAATGCCGCCCTTGCAGGCGGCATTTTTGTGGGTGCCGAGCGTTGCTCGGCACGCCGATGGCGTATGCGGAGTCTAGCCGTGCTCGACTCACCAGAGGCAGTCGAGCGTGGCTCGACTCTACAGAAACCGGCATCGCGCGCCCGGGTAGAGCCACGCCATGCGTGGATACCCCCGGCTACGCCGCCGAAGCGGCCACCTTCTCCAGGATCCGCTTGCCGCTGCTTTCCAGAGCGGCGTCTTCCTTTTCCTTCTGCTGCTGCGCCAGCTTCGCACCCGGGCACTGCGCCAGCATGTAATTGGCGTCGAAGTTGAGCTTCTCGACCAGGAAGTCGACAAACGCACGCACCTTTGGCGAGACCAGGCGGCCGCCGGCGAACACGGCGTTGAAGTCCACTTCCGGGCCGGTCCAGCCGGCCAGCACGCGGCGCACCATGCCCGATTCAACGAACGGCTTGGCCATCACGTCGCCGGTCAGCAGCAGGCCTTCGCCACAGACCAATGCACCATTCAACGCAGACATGTCGTTGGCGGTCATCAGCGGGGTAACCGGGAAGTCGCGCAGTTCCCCACCGTTCTCGCCCAGCTGCCAGGTGAAGCGCGGCGAGTTGCCGGTGTGGTACGGCTTGCGCATCGCAAGGATGCGATGGAACTGCAGTTCTTCCGGATGCAGCGGCTCGCCGTAGCGCTCGATGTAGGCCGGGCTGGCGAACACCTGCGTCCGCAGGCTGCCCAGCTTGCGCGCGACCAGATTGGAATCGGGCAGGGCACCCACGCGCAGCGCCAGGTCCGCTTCACCGGCGATCAGGTCCAGCTTTTCGTTGCCCATGTGCATGTCCAGGCGGATCTCCGGGTACTGCGCATGGAACTGGCCCAGCAGCGGGGCGATCCAGGTGATGCCGATCGAATAGGGCACGGTGAAGCGCAGCCAGCCGCGCGGGCCGGACTGCAGCTGGCTCACCGCGCTTTCGGCCTCTTCAAGCTCGCGTGCGATGCGCTGGCAATGTTCGTGGTAGATCGAACCAGCTTCGGTCAGGCCGAGGCGGCGCGTGGTCCGGTGCAGCAGGCGCGCGCCCAGGCGCGTTTCCAGCTCCTGCACTTTGCGGCTGACCGTGGTCTTGGGCAGGCCGAGCGATTTGGCAGCGGCAATGAAGCTGCCTTGCTCGACCACTTTGACGAAGATCAGCGTCTCGTTGAGATCGTGGGACATGGTCGGGATCCTGGACGTCGGGGATGGGACAATCGTGACAGAACGATTGGACCGGGAGCGGGATGATTATTCCCCTTAATCAGGACTGATCAAGTAAAGGTTTGAGGTCTATCGTGGCGCCATTCGTTAATTGGAGCCCGTCCGCCATGAGCCTGCGCAACATTCTTGCCCGACTCCGGAACGCCGGCCAGAGCACCCTGGACCTGGCGATGACCGTCGAAGCCCGTCCGAGTTCCTTGGTACACAAGGACTTTCGTGAGTTTACCGCGCCCATGCGTCAGCAGCGTGGCGGCGCCATCCGCTTGGCCCCCCACAAGGGTGACCGGCTGCGCCGGATCGGGACTATCCCGGATTTGGGAGGAAATGTCCCGTGAATGGGATACTGACGCCCGAAGTTCTGGTCCTTGGTGGTACCGGTGCCGTGGGCCAGGGCGTGGTCGGCGCCTTGCTGGAAGCCGGCAGTCCGGTGCTGGTGGTTGGTCGCGATCCGGGCCGGCTGGCTGCGCTGCATGAGCAGTTCGCCGATGAGCCGGGCCTGGAGACGCTGCTGGGTTCACTCAGCGATGACGGCTCGGCACGCGCCCTGGCCGAACGCATCGGGCAGCGACCGCGTCCATTGGCCGCGGTGATCGCGGCCATGGGCGGGCCCTACCGTCGCGGCCGGGTGATCGACCGCAACGGCGAGGAGCTGCTCGGGGCCATGCAGGCCGACCTGATGCCGCATGTGCATGCGGTGCGCCACCTGCTGCCGTTGTTGCAGGACAACGTGCATGCGCGGCGCTATGTGATGATCGGCAGCCCGGCCAGCGCCAAGCCTTGGGCGGGCTACGGCGAGACCTCGATCACTACCGCCGCGCTGCGCATGTACGCGCAGGTGGTGCATCAGGAAGCGCAGGCGCTGGGCGTGCGCGCGCAGATGCTGGAAGTCTGCAGCCCGGTGTGTACCCCGGCCAACGCGGCCAACGCCTGCATCGAGTGGCCCAGCTCGCTGCTGGTCGGCCGCCGCGTGGTCTCGCTGCTCGATGGTTGCCGGGACAACCGCGCCATCGTCCGCTGCGACAGCAGCGATGCCGAACTGCCACGCGGCCTGCTGCACCTGGAAGTTCCCCCTTTGTGGCGCGATACCGCAGGCGTCGCTTGACCTCGACCAAGGTTGAGGTCGCAGTATGCGCCGCCGATTTTTGCAACACGTTCCCATATTGCTGTACCACCCCTCCGTACGGATGCATGCCATGACTTCCCCCAATACCACCCCACATCGTTTCGGCCATCGCATTGCGATGGTTGGCGTGTCGATCCTCGCCGCGGCCGTGCTGGCGGCCTGCAGCGGCGGCCATGCCGAAGAGGCCGGTGCACCGCCGCCGCCGCAGGTCAGCGCCGCGCCGGTGCTGGTCAAGCAGGTCAGCCAGTGGGACGAGTTCAGCGGCCGCGTCGAAGCGGTACAGAGCGTTGAACTGCGCCCGCGCGTGTCCGGCTACATCGACAAGGTCAACTACGTCGAAGGCCAGGAAGTGAAGAAGGGCGATGTGCTCTTCACCATCGACGCCCGCAGCTACCAGGCCGAGTACGACCGCGCAGCCGCCGAGCTGGCCCGTGCCCGCACCCAGGCCAGCCTGGCCCGCAGCGAGTCAGAGCGTGCCAAGCGGCTGTCCGAGCAGCAGGCGATCTCCACCGAGACCGCCGAGCAGCGTCGCGCGGCTGCCGACCAGGCGGGGGCTGCCGTGCAGGCCGCGCAGGCGGCCCTGGATGCAGCCCGGCTCAACCTGGAATTCACCAAGGTGCGCGCGCCGATTGACGGCCGTGCCGGCCGCGCGATGGTCACCGCCGGCAACCTGGTCACTGCTGGCGACAGCGCCAGCGTGCTGACCACGCTGGTCTCGCTGGACACGGTGTTCGTCTACTTCGATGCCGACGAGAGCACTTTCCTGCGCTACGCCCAGATGGCGCGCAAGGGCGAGCGCCCGAGCGAGCGGGACAGCGAGCTGCCGGTGAAGGTCGGCCTGTCGGGGGAAGAGGGCTATCCGCACTCGGGCAAGGTCGATTTCCTCGACAACCAGGTGGCGCGCAGCACCGGCACCATCCGCGTCCGTGCGCTGCTGGACAACGCCGACCGCCAGTTCACACCGGGCCTGTTCGCCCGCGTGCAGCTGCTTGGCAGCGGCCAGTTCCAGGCCCTGCTGATCGACGACAAGGCCGTGCTGACCGACCAGGACCGCAAGTACGTCTATGTGGTCGACAAGGATGGCAAGGCCCAGCGCCGCGACATCCAGCTCGGCCGTACCGCCGACGGCCTGCGCATTGTCGAGCATGGCCTGGCCGCAGGTGACAAGGTCATCATCGACGGTGTGCAGAAGGTCTTCATGCCGGGCATGCCGGTGCAGGCCAAGGCGGTGGCCATGCAGCCACCGGCCGCAAAGCCCGCACCGGGCCGCGATGCCACCGCTGCGCTGAACCACTGATCCGCCCGCTCCTGATCCGCGTCCCCGCTTAGCTGCCGGCGCCAGCGGCAGCCTTCCCTGCCTTCGTCATATTGGCGAGGGGCGGGGCGGCTGTTGCCCGCCGAATGCCTTTCCCAGGAATTCCTCCATGGACTTTTCCCGCTTCTTCATCGACAGGCCGATCTTCGCGGCGGTGCTGTCGATCGTGATCTTCGCCGCAGGCCTGATCACGATTCCAATCCTGCCGATCAGCGAGTACCCCGAAGTGGTGCCGCCGTCGGTGGTCGTGCGCACGGTCTATCCGGGCGCCAACCCCAAGGTCATTGCCGAGACCGTTGCTACCCCGCTCGAAGAGGCGATCAACGGCGTCGAAGGCATGATGTACCTGAAGTCGGTTGCCGGCTCGGACGGCGTGCTGCAGATGACCGTCACCTTCCGCCCGGGCACCGACCCGGACGCGGCGGCGGTGAAGGTGCAGAACCGCGTGGCGCAGGCACAGGCACGCCTGCCCGAGGACGTGCGCCGGCAGGGCGTGACCACGCAGAAGCAGTCGCCCACCTTCCTGATGGTGGTGCACCTGACCTCGCCGCAAGGCAAGTACGACACTCTGTACCTGCGCAACTACGCGCGCCTGCACGTCAAGGATGCGCTGGCGCGTATTCCGGGCGTGGGTGACGCGCAGATCTTCGGTGGCGGCGACTACGCCATGCGTGCCTGGCTGGACCCGGACAAGGTGGCTTCGCGCGGCCTGACCGCCAGCGACGTGGTGCGCGCCATGCGCGAGCAGAACGTGCAGGTGTCGGCCGGCCAGCTCGGCGCCGAACCGCTGCCGGACAGCAAGTTCCTGACCCTCATCAATGCCCAGGGCCGGCTGAAGACCGAAAAGGAATTCGGCGACATCGTGCTCAAGAGCGGCACGGATGGCGAGATCGTGCGCCTGTCCGACGTGGCCCGCCTGGAACTGGGCGCGGGCGACTACACCCTGCGCTCGCAGCTGGACGGCAAGAACGCGGTGGGTATCGGCATCTTCCAGTCGCCGGGTGCCAACGCGCTGGAAATCCGCGACCAGGTCATCTCGACAATGGACGAGATGCAGAAGACCATGCCGGCCGATGTGAAGTACGAAGCGGTCTATGACACCACCATCTTCGTGCGCGACTCGATCAAGGCCGTGGTCTCCACGCTGCTGGAAGCGATCGCCCTGGTGGTGCTGGTGGTGATCCTGTTCCTGCAGACCTGGCGTGCGTCGATCATTCCGTTGATCGCGGTGCCGGTGTCGGTGGTGGGTACCTTTGCCGCGCTGTACCTGCTGGGTTTCTCGATCAACACGCTGAGCCTGTTCGGCCTGGTGCTGGCGATCGGCATCGTGGTCGACGATGCGATCGTGGTGGTGGAGAACGTCGAGCGCAACATCGAGGAAGGCCTGTCGCCCACTGCGGCGGCACACCAGGCCATGCGCGAAGTGTCCGGCCCGATCGTGGCGATCGCGCTGGTGCTGTGCGCCGTGTTCGTGCCGATGGCGTTCCTGTCCGGTGTCACCGGCCAGTTCTACAAGCAGTTCGCCGTCACCATCGCGATCTCCACGGTGATCTCGGCGATCAACTCGCTGACCCTGTCGCCGGCCCTGGCCGCGCGCCTGCTGAAGGCCCATGGTGCGCCGAAGGACGGCCCGAGCCGCCTGATCGACCGCCTGTTCGGCTGGGTGTTCCGTCCGTTCAACCGCTTCTTCAAGTCCAGCTCGGAGAAGTACGAACGTGGCGTGGCCCGCATCCTCGGCCGTCGTGGTGCGGTGTTCGTGGTCTACGCGATCCTGCTGGTCGGTACCGGCGTGATCTTCAAGCTGGTGCCGCCGGGCTTCATCCCGACCCAGGACAAGCTGTACCTGATTGCCGGCGTGAAGCTGCCGGAAGGTTCGTCGATCGCACGCACCGATGAAATGCTGCGCAAGGTGGCCAAGATCGCCCAGGAAACCGATGGCGTGGCCCACACCATCTCGTTCCCGGGTTTGAATGCACTGCAGTTCACCAACACGCCCAACACCGGTGTGGCGTTCATTCCGCTCAAGCCGTTCGCCGAGCGCCATGGCCGCACTGCCGCGCAGATCAACGCCGAGATCAACCAGAAGATCGCTGGCCTGCAGGAGGGCTTCGCGTTCGCGATGATGCCGCCGCCGATCCTCGGCCTGGGTAACGGCAACGGCTACCAGATGTTCATCGAGGACCGCGGCAACCTGGGCTACGGCGCACTGCAGAATGCCGTGCAGGCGATGCAGGGCACCGTTGCGCAGACCCCGGGCATGGCCTTCCCGATTTCCAGCTACCAGGCCAATGTGCCGCAGCTGGATGCCGAGGTGGACCGCGTCAAGGCCAAGGCACAGGGCGTGCAGCTCACTGAGTTGTTCGACACGTTGCAGACCTACCTGGGTTCGGCCTACGTCAACGACTTCAACCAGTTCGGCCGCACCTGGCAGGTGATCGCCCAGGCCGATGGTCCGTACCGCGAGACGGTCGAGGACATCGGCAAGCTGCGTACCCGCAACGACCGCGGCGAGATGGTGCCGATCGGTTCGATGGTCACCATCAAGCAGACCTTCGGCCCGGATCCGGTGCTGCGCTTCAATGGCTACCCGGCAGCGGACCTGGCCGGCGAGGCCGACCCGCGCCTGCTGTCCTCGGCCGAGGCGATGACCAAGCTGACCGAGATCGCCGGCAAGGTACTACCGGTCGGCATGACCACCGAATGGACCGACCTGAGCTACCAGCAGGCAACCCAGGGCAAGGCCGCCTTCATCGTGTTCCCGGTGGCGATCATGCTGGCCTTCCTGGTGCTGGCCGCGCTGTACGAGAGCTGGTCGCTGCCGCTGGCGGTGATCCTGATCGTGCCCATGACCCTGCTGTCGGCGCTGTTCGGCGTGTGGCTGACTGGTGGTGACAACAACGTGTTCGTGCAGGTCGGCCTGGTGGTGCTGATGGGCCTGGCGTGCAAGAACGCAATCCTGATCGTCGAATTCGCCAGAGAGCTGGAGATGGGCGGCAAGGGCATCGTTGAAGCCGCGCTGGAAGCCTGCCGCCTGCGTCTGCGCCCGATCGTGATGACCTCCATCGCGTTCATCGCCGGCACCGTGCCGCTGGTGCTGTCGCACGGCGCAGGCGCCGAGGTGCGCTCGGTGACCGGTATCACCGTGTTCGCCGGCATGCTGGGCGTGACCCTGTTCGGACTGTTCCTCACCCCGGTGTTCTACGTGGCACTGCGCAAGCTGGTTACCCGCAACGGTGGCGGCCAGCTGGTGCAGCATGGCGAACCGACCATCCATCACTGACATGGAACCCCGCCGCCGCCGGCTACCGGCCGGCGGCGGCTTTTCCCTCACGAGGCATGAATCCATGAACACCCATCAGAACAAGATCGCGCTGGTCACTGGCGCTACCCGTGGCATCGGCCTGGAAACCGTGCGCCAGCTGGCCCAGGCGGGCGTGCACACGCTGCTGGCCGGTCGCAAGCGCGAAACGGCGGTGGAGCTGGCCCTGAAGCTGCAGGCCGAGGGCCTGCCGGTGGAAGCCCTGCAGCTGGACGTGACCGACGCGGCCAGCATCGCCGAGGCAGTCGAGCAGGTGCGCCAGCGCCATGGCCGCCTCGACATCCTGGTCAACAATGCCGGCATCATGATCGAGAATCCCGCGCAGGCGCCGTCGGAGCAATCGCTCGAGACCTGGAAGCGCACCTTCGACACCAACGTCTATGCGCTGGTGGCAGTCACCCAGGCCTTCCTGCCGCTGATCAGGCAGGCCAAGTCCGGGCGCATCGTCAATGTGTCCAGCATGCTCGGTTCGCAGACCCTGCATGCCGACCCGACCTCGGGCATCTACGATTTCAAGATCCCGGCCTATAACGCGTCCAAGGCCGCAGTGAACAGCTGGACCCTGAGCCTGGCCTATGAGCTGCGCAACACGCCGATCAAGGTCAACACCGTGCATCCGGGTTACGTAAAGACCGACATGAACGGCGGCAATGGCGAGATCGAAATCAGCGAAGGCGCGCGTTCCAGCGTGGAAATGGCGCTGATCGGTGAGTCCGGTGCCAGCGGCAGCTTCACCTACCTGGGCGAGGTGCTGCCATGGTGATCCGCACGTTGGCGATGGCCGTCTCCAGCCTGGTGCTGGCAGGCTGTGTCAGCGTCGGCCCGAACTACAAGGCCCCGGTACAGGAGCCGGTGGTGCTGAAGAGCGCGCAGCAGCCGGTCTTCAGTTCCGTCTCGCCGGTGGCCAGCTGGTGGGCGCAGTTCGACGATCCGGTGCTGGAAGAGCTGGTGCACGGAGCACTGTCGGACAACCTGGACCTGCGCGTGGCCGTGGCCCGCGTCAGCCAGGCCCGTGCTGTGTTCGTCGAAAGCCGTTTCGACCAGGCCCCGCACATCACCGCAGGCGGCAGTTACGACCGCCGCAAGCAACCCGATCCGCAGCTGGGTGGGCAGCGGGTGTTCAGTGAAAGCTACCAGCTCGGCTTCGACGCCGGCTGGGAGCTGGATCTGTTCGGCCGCAAGCGCCGTGCTGCAGAAGCCGCGCGCGCCGACCTGGACGCCGAGCAGGCCAACCTGGCCGACGCGCAGGTGCTGGTTGCTGCTGAAGTGGCGCGCAACTACTTCGAACTGCGTGGCACCCAGAAGCGCATCGCAGTGGCCCAGCACACGTTGGAGAACCTGCGCGATACGCAGAAGCTGACCGAAGCACGCTGGGAACTTGGGGCCGGCAGCGAACTGGACGTGCAGAGCAGCCGCGCCCGCCTGAAGGCGATCGAGGCCGATATCCCGCTGCTGGAAGTAGCCGAGACGCAGTCGCGCAACCGGCTGGCCGTGCTGCTGGGCCAGCGCCCGGAAGTGCTGACGGCGATGCTGGCGCCGCAGGAAGTCCCGGCGTTCGCCAAGGCCTTGCCGCTGGGTGATACCCGCGAACTGCTGCGCCAGCGTGCAGACGTGCGTATGGCCGAGCGTCGCCTGGCTGCCGCGACCGCACGCGTGGGCGTGGCCACAGCGGACCTGTTCCCGCGGTTGTCGCTGTCAGGCTTCGTCGGCTTCCTCGGCGGCGATGCCAGTGGCCTGGTCAATGGCAGCAACAAGGCCTGGTCGCTGACGCCCTCGCTGAGCTGGGCCGCGTTCGACTTCGGCACCGTGCGTGCGCGCCTGCGTGCCAGCAAGGCTGAAGCCGAAGGCGTGGCCGCGCAGTACGAACAGGCGGTACTGCTCGCCCTGGAGGACACCGAGAACGCGCTGACCCGCTATTCCAAGCAGCAGGCACGGTTGGCAATCGTGGTGGAGCAGGCGCAGGCGGCTCGGCGTGCCGAATCGCTGGCGCAGATCCGCTATCGCGAGGGATCGGAGGACTTCCTGACCCTGCTGGACGCGCAGCGGACCCAGCTGGCAGCCGATGATGCGCTGGCGGCGGCCGAGGCCGACGTCAACGTCAGCGTGGTGGGTGTGTACAAGGCGCTGGGTGGTTGGGGTCAATCACCGCAGCCGCCAAGCGTGGCGCAGGCGCAGTAACCGCAGGGGACGGAAGCAGGGACTTCCGTCCCCTTGTTCTTTCAGGGCCAGTGGTTGGCCGGTACCTCACGCTCGCGCATGCGCACGATGCAGAAGCGATGGCCGGTTGGTGCTTCCATCACCCACCAGCGCTTGACGAAGCCTATCCGTCGCGCGCCGAGCTTCTCCAGGCGGTCGGCTTCGGCATCGATGTCGTCGCTCTCGATGTCCAGATGCACCCGTGACGGGTGATCGACGCGCTGGACTTCAACGTCCAGGCCCGCCGGAGCACCGAGCAGGTCGGCGTACTCGGCGGCGTCTTCGGCACGGGCGGGCTGCGCCTGCAGGCCAAGCGCGGCGGCCCAGAAGCGGGCGCCTTCGTCGGCGGGAATGCCCTCGCAATCGATGATGAAACCGGCCAGGCGACTCTGGTGTGCCATGCCTTTCTCCACAGTTCGGGAACAGGGGCAGGGTAGCGCGGCGTCTGCTGTGGACGTTGTCACAGTCGTGACGTTTCTGACTCTGCCGGAAGCCGTGTCCGCCGTGTAACTAGTGGGGCAGATTCCAGGGAGTACACATGATGAGCGATGACAGGCGGGATACCCAGCGCATGTTGTTTGGCGACCCGGGGCCACCCGGTGCGGGCCTTTCGGTGGCGGTCGTTGTGCTGCTGGTGCTGGCGACGATGGCCGCTGCGATCGGTTTCCTGCGACTGCCCGGTCCGATGCTGGGGCTCGGGCTGATCGGTGTCGCCGTGTTCCTTGCCGTCGGCGCCCGCATCTGCCAGGCGCGCAACCAGCACCAGGCGTTGTACCGGCTGTTGTCGCGGCAGCCGCCGCCGTAGCCACGGCTGCCGCGGGAATTCAGGGCTTCGGCCAGTCCAGCTCGACCACCAGCGGGAAATGATCCGACGGCAGCACGCCGTCGATGCGACGATCATCGGTAAGGAAGCTGCGCGCACGGAAGCCACGCACCAGCACCCAGTCCAGCTGCACGGTGGCCTTGCCGGTGAAGTCGTGGAAGGTCGGGCGCGGACCCTGCGGTGTTTTCACCTGGGTACGGGTGTCCTGCAGCAGGCGGGTGAACGCCCTGTAGGTGTCACCGCCGGGCTCGCTGTTGAAGTCACCGGTCAACACCACCGGCAGGTCGTCCGGCATGGCCTGCAGGCGCTTGCCGATGAGCTCGGCACCCTTCACCCGGCGCGGTTCGTCCTCGTCGCGGTAGGGCAGGTGGGTATTGAGGAAGTAGAAGCGACGGCCATCGTCCAGGCGGCGGAACAGGGCCCAGGTGACCATACGCGGGTACAGGTTGCCCCAGCTGATGCTGCCAGGGACGTCCGGCGTATCCGAAAGCCAGAAGTTGCCGGATTCCTCGATGGCCAGCACCTTGCTGTCGTAGAACACGCCCATGTGCTCATCGCCGCTGCCACCGCGGCGGCCTTCACCGAACCAGCGGTAGCCGGGCAGGTGCCCTGACAGGTAGTCGGCCTGTTCCTTCACCAGTTCCTGGGTGCCGATCACTGCCGGGTGCGCGTCGAGGATCACCTTGACCATCGCATCACGGCGGTCGGGCCAGCGCTTGCCCGGCTCGGTGTCAGCCGGGGTACGGACGTTGAATGACATCACCTTCAACGGCGCCGGCGTGACGGCCCAGGCAACGGCAGGCAGAGCAAGCGCCAGCAGCGCACTCAGCGCCGGGCGACGGAAACGCGACAACATCGTGGAATCCCTCCATCCCATGAAAACGGTTTCACGGAGCATGCCATGGAAGGCGGGGGCAGTGGTATGCCGGGACGGGCGACTTGGAGACGCCGGGCGGGCGCTGGACGCTCCGCCCGGCAGATGCCCCTTGCCCGATCAGGGGTCGTAGATCATCCCGTTCTCGTCGCGGTTGTAGTGGTCGCTGGCCACGCGGGTGCCGTCGTCATGGACCACGTACAGCGTGCAACGCTGGTGGAACACGTTGCCGCTGATGCGGAAGGGCACGCACTCCTCCTGCAGGCCGACCTCTTCGGCTGCATTCGCCGGCGGCGAGGGCACCAGGGCCGCAAGTGCAACTACTGCAGCGAAAGAAAAAGCGGTCATTCGATTGTGCAGCGTCATTGATCACACTCCTTGTAGCCGTAGTCGGTGTCCGATGCAGATCAGTCTGCCGGGAGGTACCACTGACCGTTCTCGTCTATCCAGTACACCGACGTGAAAACGGTGCCGTCTGCCAGAGTGCGGGTGACGGTGCAGCGCTGATGCACGAGGTTGGGCCCAAGTCTTACGGGCACGCAATCGGTCGTCGATCCGGGGGACCCGGCCGCGTGGCCAGTCGCCGGTATCCCACTACCCAATGCCAACATCAATGCGGCCATCGCGGCCAGTTGCAGTTTCATAAGCATCATCCTTGCTTTCTGCAATCGCGCACATGCGCATGGCGTGTGTAACACGCGAACCAGAGCTCCGGAAGTGCCTCGCCGCGATCAGTCTTCGATCTCGCCGCGACGGCTGGCGGCACGCACTGCCTGCGCGGTGGTCGCCACACCCAGCCGTTGCCGCGCGTGGCGCAGGTGGTTCTCCACCGTGCGCGTGGAAAGCCCAAGCGTGGCCGCGATCTCAGCTTGCCGGCGCCCGGCGGCGACCCAGCGCAGCACTTCGCGCTCGCGGTTGCTCAGTGCGCTTCCCGAACGCTCGGCAGGTGATTCGGCCAGACGGCGCGCGGCCCGGAATGCTGCGGTTGCAGCAGCTTCCAGCCGCAGGCGCGCGTTGGCCGACGCGTCGACTGACGTACCGGCAACGCTGACCGCGCCTTCCAGGCCGGTGATGCCGAACACCGGCACCTGCAGCCCATGCAGGCCTTCGCCGCGAGGCTGCTTCACCACCTGGTAGCGCTCGCCGCGAACGCCCAGGCGCTTGCTCCAGAAGAACGGCGCGTTGCTGTCCAGCACGTGGCGATTGACGGGGCAGGCGTGGAGGTAGCGCGCAAGGTCGGTATCGCTGCCATCGCCGAACCAGTCGCCCTCGATCCAGTACACGCGTTGCGTACCCCGCTCCAGCCCGGTGCCGGTGGCAAACACCAGCACGCGGTCGAAGCCGAGCGGTGCCGCGATGCCTCGCAGGACTGCACCCACCGCGCTCAGCGAACTGGCGCGTTCCAGCTCCAGCAGCGCCTGCACCAGCTCGGTCATCCGGCTCAGCGCCCGGCCAAGGCGTCGAGCAGGGCGCGTGCAGCCAGTTTGCCCAGCGCATTGCCAGCCAACGGGCTGTCGCCGGTCAGCAGCAGGCGGTCCTGCAGCACGCTGCCATCGATGCCGTCATTGACGATCTGCACGCCCCGCTGTGCCAGGCGCTCACCGAAGAACCACGGCAACTGTCCAGGCATGTAGCCGATCTCCGGCGTCTGCCGGTCCATCGCATCGGGGAAGGCGCAGATGCGGTAGCCGCGGAACAGCGAACCGCCATCGGCCTCGTCCACGCCCGCAGCCAGCAGTGCGGCCGGACCGTGGCAAAGGGTGATGATGTGGCGTTGCTGGGCCATCGCCCAATGCAGGACGGACTTCACCGCGCGGCTCTGCGGCAGTCCGATCAGGGCGCCATGGCCACCGGGGATGAACACTGCAGCATAGTCCGAATCCGCATCGAGCCCGGCAACCACCTCGTCCAGTGGCAGCGGCTGGCGGAAGCACGAGGCGTAACGCTCGTACAGCCCGCCGATTTCCTTGTCCTCGTTCGGAAATGCCCACCATTCGAACTTGGCGGGGTTGCCCGACAGCGTGGCTACATCGATGCCGAAGCCGGCCTTGTCGAGGTGGTACATCGGCAGCAGGGTCTCCACCGGATGGTTGCCGGTGGAGAACAGGTGGCCATCGGCAGTTGGCAGATAGCGCTCGTCGGCAGCGATCATCAGCACCTTCCAGCGGCCATCGCGGCGCGCATCCGGGTAGTCGGCACCGGAAAGGTTGCTCTTGGGCGATGTGAACTGTGACAGCGAGTAGGGCGACGGGAAGAAAGCATCGCGCTCGGCCGGGTCGGGACTGGGCTGGCGGCTGGGCTCTTGCGTGTTCATGCAGATCTCCTGCGGGAAATGTGAGGCCAGCATAGGAGGGTGGGTGCGCACGCGCGATGAGGGATTTCCCTCAGCTGCCCACGGCTAATTGGCCTGGTTTCCGTGTTGCTGCATGTCCTCATGCAGGATCCGCCGCAGTTCGACGATGGCCGGCGTGGCTTCCTGCACGCTGTGCCCGGAGACGATCACCTTCTCCGAGTCCGCATGCGGCAGGTGCGAGCTCCAGTAGGGCACCAGCCCGTCGCTGGTCTTTCCCAGCGGACCATCGGCCTTTGCCCGCGCGATGATCGAGTGGTAGTGCACCTTCGGCGACATCGGCAGGTCTGCCACGGCGCGGACGAAGGGATCGTCCTTGTCCAGATTCTGGATGCTGTTCATCTGGTAGCCGTGCTTGCCGTCGGAGCGGTCGATCTGGCCGTCGTTGGCGATGGTGGCAACGTCTTCCAGCACGGTCAGCGGCAACCGCACCAGGCGACCGATCCAGCGGCCCAGGCGGGTGCCCGCCACATCGGTGCCGCGGTGTGGCGTGGCGATGAACACCACCCGCGACACTGCCGGTTCCGGCAGGAAGGTCAGCACCGGTGCGCCCTTGGTGCGCAGCAGTTCACGCTGTGCCGGCGTCATCTGCGCGGTTGCCAGCAGGGTATCGACCAGATGATCGCCGGAAGAGGAAACCATCAACCGCGCGATCACCCCACCCATGCTGTGCCCGACCAGGACCATGTCATGCGAAGCCTGCGCCTTGCCGCTGGGGTCGAAATGCTTGAACACCTCATCCAGCGTGTGGCGCATCGCATCGTGGCTCATCGCGATGGGCATGTTGGTGGGGTAGTAGAACTGCCAGACCTGGAAGTCCTGGCGGATCTCGTCGTCGCGCAGCAGTTCGTTGGCCACGTTGACCCAGGCTTCCGGACTGCTGGCCAGGCCATGGATCATCAGCAGTACGCGACGGTTGGGATCGTAGGGCTGCATCATGTACAGATGCGGCGTGTCGATGCCGCCCTTGCCCCCGAACAGCGAGCGCAGCGACTGCCGGCTGAAATTGGAACGGGCCAGCCACAACGCATAGCCGGCGGTGAAGTTGGCCGCCAATGGCACGTGCTGGCCGTGCAGGGTTACTTCCGAAACCTGGTAGGGATCGTGAATCTCCAGCTCCGGCTCGTCATCGTGCAGCACTTCCCACAGGTTCTTTCCCGAGAAGCGCAGCAGCACCGTCATCGATGGCGAAGGCATCTCGCTCCAGCTCTGCGTGGCGGAAGGGCTTGCCTGCACCGCTGCCGGCGTAGTGCTGGGCGTGGTTGCGGCCGGGTCATCCATCACGGCCACCAGTTCGGCACCGAAGCCATCGCGGCGGTGCACGCTGCGCAGCGTGCCGGTGAACGACAGCGAGGCGGCGGGTACCAGCTCGGTCGGTGTACGCTCGTCCAACGCCGATGCTTCCCCTGGAGGGGCCAGCACGAACGTCCAGCGGCCCAGCTGGAGATGGTTGGCATCGTTGTGCACGCGCCCGGTGGCGTAGGCGTCGTACAGCTGCACCGACGCCTCCTGCACGGCCAGGTTGTAATAGTCGCGCACCTGGGTCTGGCGGTCTTCGAAGCCGCGCTGGTTGGCGGTGCGCTCGGTGAAGAACAGGTAGGCGTAGGCCTGGCGCGCGACCTGCATCCATGCGTCCAGGCGCGGCTGGAAGTCGGCATCCAACTCGTTGATGGCGGTCTTGGCGCGACCCGAGGCGGAGTACTCGCGCTTCGGCGCCGGCAGGGTCATCGCATACTGCAGCCACAGCTCGGCCAGGCTGGAGCGCTTGTCCTCCTCGCGCACGACGATGCTGGCTTCCATCGCTTCGATGCAGGGCAGGCCGGGCTTGGCGCAGACACCTTCATCAAGGCCGGCCACGCGCAGCGTCTCCGTGGTCGCCGCACTGAGCTTGCCGGAGGTGAGGATGTCACCGCGCTTGAGCGCGATGTACTGGCCGGGCGTGACCGAGGCGACCTGCACCGAAGGCCCGAACTGCCGCAGCGTCGCGCAACCTCCCAGGCTGAGCAGCGCGGTGATGATGAGGGTCGTGCGGCCGATCAAGCCCAAGCCCGTGGTAGCCATGCGATCCTCCTGCGCGGAGGCGCCACTCTAGCGGTCGGTCTGTCAAAGTGGAATCCACTGGCCGGATTGGGCCTGGCCGATGCGTCCGCCGTGCGATCCGGGCATTCCCGTGTGACACTGTGGTGGAACGTGCTTGGTGATCGTGATGACCTGGCTGGAAACACGTGTTCCCCCGCCCGTGGTGATGCTGCTGTGTGCAGCTGTCGGCTATGCAGCGTGCAGGCTGTGGCCGGGTTCTGCCTTTCGGGCACAGGTGCCGGCGCTACTGGCGGGTCTGACGATGGCGCTCGGTGTGGTGCTCAACCTGCTGCCCAAGGTCTCCTTCCGGCGAGCAGGCACCACCGTCAATCCTCTGCGACCTTCGGCCTCGAGCGTGCTGGTTACCAGCGGGGTCTACCGCCGCACACGGAATCCGATGTATCTGGGCCAGGCGCTGGTTCTGCTGGGAGCCATGGTGTACCTGCAGCATCTGATCGCGCTGATCGTGGTCCCGCTGTTCCTGGCGTACATCACGCGGTTGCAGATCCTGCCGGAGGAGCGGGCACTGATGGCGCGCTTTCCCGAGGCGTACGCGCAGTACCGTCGTCGCGTGCCGCGCTGGCTGTAGCGTTGGCTACGCCATCAGCGGCTGATCTGGCATTTCACTGCGGCCGAATAGCCCTCGTAATCGTCGCCCCCGATCACGTGCAGGGTATGGCGCTTGTCGATGCGCTTCGCGTACGACGGTTCTTCGGTATTGGCGTGCTCGTTGACTTCGGTCACCGACCAGGCCTTGGCCAGGCGCTTGGCATCGACACCGTTCAAGTACACGAAGAGGCTCCTCTCGCCTTCGGCCACGTTCACATCGGCACTGGTGACCGTGCCGCCAAACAGCGCGACCGGCCTGTCCTCCGGTTCGAATGTACCGCCCGGCTTCTTGGCCAGGCCGGCTGCCTGCAGGGCATCGATGGCTTCGGCCTCGCTGAAGTTGGAGCCAGGTCTGCAGGACAGCAGGGCTTCCAACGTTGCGGTGCCTGGCGGCGCGATGGTGGGTGTGGAGGCGTGCGTGGCTGGGGCTGCGGCCAGGGCGGTGAGGAGCAGGGACATCGCGAGGGGGGCTTTCATGGCAGATCCTTCTGGCGATCGCGGGGTGAGGAGCTGTTGGAGTTGTCATCCCGATTATGCGCCACACATCCTCCGCGACGTGCAGGCACAAAAAAGCCGGAACCCCGGTTGACGGGAGATCCGGCTTCTTGCGGCCTCGACAGGCCATACAGATGGTGGAGGTGGGCGGAATTGAACCGCCGTCCGAAGGCACTCCATCCCCAGCACTACATGCTTAGCTCACCGTTGGATCTCGTCCCCGAACAGCACGGTGCGCAAAGCGCATCCGGGAACCAGCCTGTTGTGTTCTAGTGCCGGGCTGACAGGCAGCCGCCCAGCGCGATTCCATGATAGTGACTCTACACCGCGAGCATGGACACAAGCGGTTTCGAGGCTTAGGCCTTAAGCGGCCAGAGCGTAGTTGTCGTCGTTGGCAACTAGAGTTTTGCAGCTGGATTTACGAGGAAAGCTACCCCCTCGGCATGCGCCAGGCGACTTCACAACCCCCGTCGAAACCAATGCACCCCCGGTTTCTACAGTGCTGCAATGTACAGGGCCAATGCCGTGTTGCCACGAGCGGGGCCTGCCCAACGCTGCCAATGCTACGCCAAAACAGCTGAACAGTCACCGTGGCAATCCACAACAAGTTGTAGAGCCTCCGTCATAGCGGATTGGTAACGTCATGGGCACGAATTTGCGACACACTGGCGACGACCATCCAAGCCAGGACAGACAGGGAGACTGTGGGTGACCGAGGCAAGCCAACAACGCAGCCTGCGACAGCTGGTTGGACCCGTCGGGGCCGACTACCAGCGGCGCGCGTTGCCGCCCGGCTGGGTCTGGGCGGTGCTGGCGGTGCTGCTGGCGGCCACCTGGCCGACCGAGCTGCCGGCGACGGCGGCAGCCGCGCTGGTCTCCAGTGCGGTGGTGGTGCACTGGCCGCAACGTGGGCGCTTGCATTGGCTGGGCTGGCGGCTGCCGGCGCTGGCGGTGCTCGCCGCGCTGCTGTGGGGCCCGGATGTACTGTCACAGTGGTTCGAACATGGCCTGGCCCTGACCTTGATGTCGCTGGCCAGCCTCAGCATTGGCGTGCATGTGTGGCAGTCGCGGCAAGTTGCGCGACAGTTGCAGGCTTCCGCCGATGCGCTGGACGACACCCAGTTGCTGGCCCTGCTGCCCGTCGACGCCGCGCGGCTGGCGCAGCAGTGGCGCGCCGGTGATGATCGCCACGCTCCGGAACTTTCGGTGGTGATGCACCTGGCGGTGATGCATGCGGCGCTGGCGCCGAGGATGCGCAGGCAGGGCGTTCTGGCCAGCTGAGCCGCATCGTGTTGTAGAGCCGAACCTATGCTCGGCTGCTTCACGGCAGTCGAGCACAGCTCGGCTCTACAGAAAGCCAAAGCAGCCGAGCGTGGCTCGGCTCTACAGAAAGCCAAAGCAGCCGAGCGTGGCTCGGCTCTACAGAAAGCCAAGGCAGCCGAGCGTGGCTCGGCTCTACAGAAAGCCAAAGCAGCCGAGCATAGCTCGGCTCTACAGGGTGCTGCGCAGCCGCCTTACGCGTCGCGGTTGCCGCGACGCATCACGCGTTGTTTCTCGATCGCCCAGTCGCGGTCCTTGGCGGCATCGCGCTTGTCGTGGTTCTGCTTGCCCTTGGCCAGTGCGATCTCAAGCTTGATCTTGTTCTTGCTCCAGTACATCGCGGTAGGCACGATCGTGTAGCCGTCGCGCTCGACCTTGCCGATCAGCTTGTCGATCTCGTTCCGGTGCAGCAGCAGCTTGCGCTCGCGGCGGTCCTCGGCGACCACGTGGGTGGAGGCCTGGATCAACGGGGTGATCTGTGCACCGATCAGGTAGATCTCGCCGCGCTTCACATAGGCGTAGGCGTCGATGATGTTGCCACGGCCTGCGCGGATCGACTTGACCTCCCAGCCCTGCAGGGCGAGGCCGGCCTCGAAGCGCTCTTCGATGTGATACTCGTGGCGGGCACGCTTGTTCAACGCGATGGTTTTGTTGGCCGTCGCGCTCTTTGCTTTATCCTTGCCGCTGTTCTTGCTCATTTCCGTATTGTCTCCGATTCGGGCCCGCCCGGTCGATTGCCGAAACGTCCTGTATTCATGCCTACTATCCGCCGCAGCGCCCTGGTCGAACATTCGGCTGCGCGCATGTTCGACCTGGTCAACGATGTCCAGGCCTATCCGCGCCGTTTCCGCTGGTGTTCGGCCGCCCAGATCCTGGAGCAGGGCGAGGACCGCCTGGTGGCACGCCTGGACCTGGGCCTGGGTTCGTTCAGCACCTGGTTCCAGACCGAAAACACCCTGCAGCGCCCACACAGCATCGATATGCAGCTGCGCGATGGACCGTTCAAGCGGCTGCATGGCCGCTGGGAATTCCATGCGCTGGCCGAGGACGCCTGCAAGGTCACCCTCACCCTGGAGTTCGAACCCAGCTCGCGCCTGCTCGGTCCGGCGCTGGCGATCGGCTTCCAGGGCCTGGCCGATCGGATGGTCAACGATTTCGTCCGCGTCGCCGACGAGGACTGAGCGGTGATCAAGGTCGAAGTGGTACTGGCTTGGCCGCAGCAGGTGCTGTCGCGCCGACTGAAACTGGAGGAGGGTGCCACCGTGGCCGACGCCATTGCCGCTGCGGCGCTGGAAGGCAGTGCCGATTGTCCGGCCGCTGCCGTGCACGGCGTCCTGGCGCGTCCGCAGCAGGTGCTGCTGGATGGCGACCGCGTCGAGCTGTTGCGCCCGCTGCTGGCCGATCCCAAGGACAACCGCCGGCGTCGCGCGCTCGGCGGTTGATCCCGGCAACCCGTCCCTGCGGACGGGGCTGGGCGCTTAACGGCCCTTCTTCTTCTTGTCCTTGGGCAGGTTGCGGCCGAACTGGCGCACGGTCTGCTGGGCCAGGGCCTTGTCGTTGCCCGGGAAGTAATCGCCCTCCCAGCGGGTCACGGTGTCATTCTCGAAGAACACCACGAAGTTCTTCACTTCGGTACGGCCCAGGCGGTTCACGCGCTGGCTGGACGTGTAGTCCCAGCGCTGGGCGTGGAACGGGTCGGGAATGGACGGGGTGCCCAGCAGCGCGGTGACCTGCTGCTTGCTCTGCCCGACCTGCAGCTTGGCCACGGCATCTTCCCGGATCAGGTTGCCCTGATAGATGGGTTGCTTGTAGATGATGCCGCACCCGGTGGTGGACAGGGCGACGGCGGCGACCAACAGGAGATTGCGCATCGGGACTGGCGGTTGGGGAAATCAAACCGATGATACACTCCCGGCGTGCCACCGCGACCCAATCCGAGGCAGCTGGCGCTAAATCGCCAATGAACGGAGACCTATGGAAACCCACGACCTGCGTAAAGTCGGCCTGAAGGTGACCCATCCGCGGATGCGGATCCTGGCGCTGCTCGAGCAGCGCAATGCCCAGCACCACCAGCATCACATGACCGCCGAGGACATCTACCGCCAGCTGCTCGAGCATGGCGACGAGATCGGCCTGGCGACCGTCTACCGGGTGCTGACCCAGTTCGAGGCTGCCGGCCTCGTGCTCAAGCACAATTTCGAGGGCGGCCAGGCCGTTTACGAACTGGACCGTGGTGGCCACCACGACCACATGGTCGACGTGGACAGCGGCAAGATCATCGAGTTCGAGAGCCATGAGATCGAGGAGCTGCAGCGCAAGATCGCGGCCGACCATGGCTACGAGCTGGAAGAGCACTCGCTGGTGCTGTACGTGCGCAAGAAGCGGAAGTAGGCCGTTCAGGCCCGCTGGATGCGACGAAACCCCGGGCCTGCCCGGGGTTTTTCGTTGCTTACGGTAGATTCCCGCCACGCCTGGATGATCCCATCAGGAGGTCCAGGTCCACCGCCTCGGCCATCGCCCGGTTCCCTGCATCACCCGGATGCAGGTGATCGCCGGAGTCGTAGGCGGCGGCCATCCGTAACGGCTCGGCCGGGTCGCGCAGCGCCGCGTCCAGGTCGATCACCGCGTCGAACGGGCTGTCCGTACGCAGCCAGGCATTGAGTTGCCGCCGCAGGGCGTCCTTGTCCGGGTGGTAGTAGTCGTCCAGCGGCGTGCCGGGCAGGGCACCAGCGAACGGTGGCAGGGTGGCGCCGATTATCCGCACACCACGCCTGCGGGCCTGTTCTGCCAGGGTGCGATAGCCCGCCTGCAGTTCGGCCAGCGTTGACCTGGCCTGGCCCCGGGCGAACGCCGTGCCGGGCCAGCTGATGTCGTTGATGCTGATCAGCACGATGACGCTCGCCACGCCGGGTTGATCCAGTGCATCGCGCTGGAAACGGGCCAGGGCGGACTCACCCATGCCGTCGCTCAGCAGCCGATTGCCGGAAATGCCCGCATTGACCACCGCCACCCCGCGCGGGGCGAGGCGCGCGGCCAGATGGTCGGTCCAGCGCTGGTCCTGGTCGAGGCTGGCCGTGGCGCCATCGGTGATCGAGTCGCCGATCACCACCACGCTGCGCGCGCTGGCGTTGGCCTCGACCTCGATACCGGCCAGGAGCAGGCGCGCGGTGGTGCTGCTGGCAGCGCGCAGCGCCTGGGCCCGGCTCTGGTCGCCAGCGGCGATCCAGCTGGTCTGGCGACCGTCCCAATGGAACGTCTGGACCGCCGCCGGCCCCGGCACGAAGACACTGACCTGCAGCGCCTGCCGGTCATCCGTGGCAAGCGCCAGCGGATCGCTCAGCCGTTCCTGGCCGGGGCCGATCACCACGCTGGGCTGGCCGTCGAAGCTGAGCGGGTGAGGCGCGCCGCCCATGCGTGCGGAGATGCTGGCCGCTCCGATCCGCAACGGCTGGGTACCGTAGGCATTGCTCAGCCGCACCCGCAGCCGCGCCCCGCCCAGGCTGATGCGCGCGGTCTGGCGGAAAGTCTTGTCATGCAGCGCGGCCGGAACCAGGGTTGGGAAGAGGAAATCCGCGCCCCAGACCGGTTGCGGGCTGGCCTGCCAGCTGGCGACCCAGTGCGGGGCCGTGGCCGCGCTGGCAGCGCCGGACAGGGCAATCAATGCGGCGGCGGTGAACTGGCTCAAGCGGTTCATCGGGCAATCCCGGGAAGGAGGAATTGCCATGGTGATTCTCCGGCCATCTGTGAACTAGACTGCGCATGGATAATCATCTGTGAACTGGATTCATCGTCATGGCGCGACCCGACATCAACCGATCCGGCGAGCTGGAAGTGTTCGTGCGGGTCATCGAGACCGGCGGCTTCTCCGCCGCCGCGCGCACGCTCGACATGACGCCGTCTGCGGTGAGCAAGCTCGTGGCACGATTGGAGCAGCGGCTGGGCACGCGACTGCTGCAGCGATCCACCCGCCAGCTGCAGCTGACCCCGGAAGGCTGCGCGTTCTACGAGCGGGGCCTGCGGGTGCTGGCCGATCTGGAAGAAGCAGAGCGCTGCGCCAGTGCCCATGCCGAACCGCGTGGACGCCTGCGGGTCAACTCCAACGTGCCGTTCGGCCAGCATTTCCTGTTGCCGCTGCTGCCGGCGTTCCTGGCGCGCAACCCGCAGGTGGGGGTGGACCTGACCCTCAATGATGAAGTGATCGACCTTCTGGAGCAGCGCACCGACGTTGCGGTAAGGGCTGGTCCGCTGAAGAGCTCCAGCCTGGTGGCGCGACGGCTGGGCGCGACGCGGATGATGATCGTGGCCGCGCCGGCGTACCTGCAGCGGCACGGGATGCCGCGCAACGCCGACGAACTGCAGTCGCACAACCGGCTGGACATCGGCCACGCGCGTGCGATGCAGGGCTGGCCGCTGCTGCAGGAGGGGCGAGAGCGGATGGTGCTGCCCAGCGGCAACGCCCGTGCCAGCAACGGCGATGCACTGCGCCAGCTGGTGCTGGGTGGTCTGGGCATGGCCCGCCTGGCCGCGTTCCAGGTGCAGGACGACGTCGCCGCCGGGCGCCTGCTGCCGGTGCTGGAAGAGGCCAATCCGGGTGACCTGGAAGAAGTACACGCAGTGTTCCTGGGGCAGGGCGGTTACCTGCCGCTGCGGGTACTCGCGTTCCTCGATTTCCTGGTGGAACAGGTCGATCTGACGCAGCCACGGGGGTAGGGCCGGGGGGGGCGGGGGCCCCCCACACCCCTGCCCCCCCCCCCGCGGGGTGGGGGGGCCGCCCCGCGCCCGGCACTACCGCGCGGAAGCCGGGCCTATGCCCGGCTCGGGCGGCGTTACACCTGCAGCAGCTTGCGTGCGGCGGCGCGCGCTTCCTTGCTCACTTCCACGCCACCCAGCATGCGCGCCAGCTCTTCTTCGCGCGCCTTGCTGTCCAGCTTTTCCACGGCGCTCTGGGTCATGCCTTCCACCGGCGCCTTGCTGACCCGGTAATGGGCATGGCCCTTGGAGGCGACCTGCGGCAGATGGGTCACGCACAGCACCTGGCGCTTCTCGCCCAGTGCGCGCAGCTTCTGGCCGACGATGTCGGCCACCGCGCCGCCGATGCCTGAATCCACTTCGTCGAACACCATCGTCGGCACCGCGTCCAGATCCAGCGCGGCCACTTCAATGGCCAGCGAGATGCGTGACAGTTCACCGCCCGAGGCCACCTTGCGCAGGGCGCGCGGCGGCTGGCCGGCGTTGGCGGCGACCAGGAACTCCACGCGTTCGGCGCCCTGCGGGTCGGGCTTGCCGGCGTCCTGGGGTTCCAGCTCGATCAGGAACTGGCCGCCGCCCATGCCCAGCTCGGCGATGATGCCGGTGGTGGTGGCCGACAGTTCGGCGGCGGCGCTGCGGCGGCTGGCGGTCAGCACTTCAGCCTGCACGCGCCAGGCGGCGGCGGCCTTGTCGATCTCGCCGGCCAGGCGCTGCAGGCGCTCGTCGGCGCCGCGCAGTTGCTCCACTTCGGCATGCATGCGCTCGCGTTGCGCGCCCAGCTCGTCCATCGGCACGCGGTGCTTGCGGGCCAGGTCGTGCAGGCGGCCGAGGCGGCGCTCGTTCTCCTCGAACTGTTCCGGGTCGGCATCCAGATCGTCGTGCACGCGGTCAAGCAGCGACAGGGCTTCGTGCAGCTGGATCGAGGCATTCTCGATCAGGCCGTCCACCTCGCCCAGCCGTGGGTCGTGTTCGATCAGGCGCGACAGCTCGTGGCGCACCTGCTGCAACAGGTCCAGCGCGGAGCTGCCGTCGTCACCGTTGAGCTGGTTGCTGGCCGCCTGGCAGGCACTCAGCAGGGCGCTGGCGTGGGCCTGGCGACGGTGGCTGGCGCCGAGTGCCGCGATCGATTCCGGCTCAAGGTCTTCCCGGTCCAGTTCGCGCAGCTGGTGCTCGAGGAAGCCGATCCGGTCACTGACGTCGCCCTGTTGCGACAGCGCCAGCGATTCATCGACCAGTGCCTGCCAGGCCGCGGCGGCGCGCCGTACCTGGCGGCGTTCGTTCTCGTTGCCGGCATAGGCATCCAGCAGCGCCAGCTGCGACGGGCGCGTCAGCAGGGCCTGCTGTTCGTGCTGGCCGTGGATCTCCACCAGCAACGAGGCCAGGTCGCCCAGCTGGGCCAGGGTCACCGGGCGGCCGTTGATCCAGGCCCGGGAACCGCCGTCGGCGCGGATCACGCGGCGCAGCTGGCATTGGTCCTCGTCGTCCAGCTCGTTGTCGGCCAGCCACTGGCGGGCGGCCTGCAGCTGCTCCAGCGCGAATTCGGCGGAAAGCTCGGCGCGGGCGGCGCCATGGCGGACCACGCCGCTGTCGGCGCGCAGGCCGGACAGGAAGCCCAGCGCGTCGACCATCAGCGACTTGCCGGCGCCGGTCTCGCCTGAAACCACGGTCATGCCTGGCCCGAACTCCAGTTCGGTAGCGCGGACGACGGCGAAATCCTTGATCGAAAGATGTCTGAGCATGGGTAAGGGGGTATCAGCAGCCGCGCAACGCTAGCACGCGGGCGCGGGAGGTCCAATGACTTGCCAAGGTGATGCGCCGCCATTATCTAGTGTCCGTGTCTCACAGGTTGATTCCATGCACGGTTCTCCCGACCAGCTTGCCCCGCGTGCGCGCCATCTGCTGCGCACGCTGATCGCGCGTTATATCCAGGACGGTGAGCCGGTGGGCTCGCAGACGCTGGCACGCGTGGCCGGGCTGGAGGTCAGCCCGGCCACCATCCGCAACATCCTCGGCGACCTGGAGGACCTGGGCCTGCTGGCCTCGCCGCATACCTCGGCCGGGCGGGTACCGACCGCGCACGGCTACCGGGTATTCGTCGACAGCCTGCTGCAGATGCAGCCGCCGGGCGAGGGCGAGCTGGCCCGGCTGCGCCAGGAGCTGGCCGGCGGTGGCAGCACCCAGGCCCTGCTCGGCAGCGCTTCGGAACTGTTGTCGGCGATGAGCCACTTCGTCGGCGTGGTCAGCGCCCCGCGGCGGGAGCAGTTCGCCTTCCGCCAGATCGATTTCGTGGCGCTGGACGGACGGCGGGTGCTGGCGATCCTGGTGTTCGCCGACAACGAGGTACAGAACCGGGTCATTGAGACCCGCCAGGAGTTTGCGCCGGGGCAGCTGGAGCAGGTCGCCAACTACCTCAATGCGCATTTCGCCGGCCTGCCGCTGGCCGAGATCCGCACCCGCCTGCTGCTGGAACTGCGCGATGCCCGGTCCGAACTGGAACAGCTGCTGGCGCACAGCATCGAACTGGCCGAACAGGCCCTGCAGCCGCCGGCCGACGACATGCTGGTGGCCGGCCAGACCCGGCTGATGGGGGTGCAGGACCTGTCTGACCTGGAGCGCCTGCGCGAACTGTTCGAGCTGTTCTCCAGCAAGCGCGAGATCCTGCAGCTGCTGGAGCGGACCATCCAGGCGCCGGGCGTGCGCATCTTCATCGGCGAGGAGACCGGGATGATGCCGCTGCAGGGCGTCTCGCTGGTCACCGCCCCGTACACCGCCAACGGCCAGGTGCTGGGCGTGCTGGGCGTGATCGGTCCCAAGCGGATGGCCTACGACCGCGTGATCCCGCTGGTCCAGGCCACGGCCGATGTGCTCGGCGCGGCCTTTTCACCGGCCTCGCGCACGCCGGGAACATCCGACGCTTGAAACGCAGCATCCCGCCCACACTAGGGTGGTTGGAGGCGGAGTTTGACCGCCAGGGACCCAGACATGAACCACGAACAGCCAGATATCGAATCCCAGCAGAGTGCCGCCGATGCGGCCGCCACCGCCGGCGTCAACGACGAAGTCGAGCGCCTGCGCGCCGAAATCGAACAGGTCAAGGCCGATGCCCTGCGTGAGCGCGCCGACCTGGAGAACCAGCGCAAGCGCGTTGCCCGTGACATCGAACAGGCCCGCAAGTTCGCCAACGAGAAGCTGCTGGGCGATCTGCTCCCCGTGTTCGACAGCCTGGACGCCGGCCTGAAGGCCGCCGGCGACGACCCGCACCCGCTGCGCGAAGGCCTGGAGCTGACCTACAAGCAGCTGCTCAAGGTCGCTGCCGACAACGGCCTGGTCCTGCTGGACCCGATCGGCCAGCCGTTCAACCCGGAACACCACCAGGCGATCAGCCAGGCCCCGACCCCGGGCGCCGCCCCGGGCAGCGTGGTGACCGTGTTCCAGAAGGGCTACCTGCTCAACGAGCGCCTGCTGCGGCCGGCGCTGGTGGTGGTGGCCGCCGAGTGATCCCGCGGGGCCGGGCGGCGGACAGCCACCGCCACCCGACCCGACGCTGAACGCGCCGGATGACCGGAAACACAGCGTTCGGAGGATGGCTTGAATGTTCCACGAGCCTCCCCCACATCGTATTCATCCACCGGCCGAACGGCCGGACTGACCCCAACAAGTATCCTCAGGAGTCTCCCCCATGGGCAAGATCATTGGTATCGACCTCGGCACCACCAACTCGTGCGTGGCGATCATGGACGGCGGCAAGGCCCGCGTCATCGAGAATTCGGAAGGCGATCGCACCACCCCGTCGATCGTCGCCTACACCAAGGACGGCGAAGTCCTGGTCGGTGCCTCGGCCAAGCGCCAGGCCGTGACCAACCCGAAGAACACCTTCTACGCGGTGAAGCGCCTGATCGGCCGCAAGTTCACCGATGGCGAGGTGCAGAAGGACATCGCCCACGTCCCGTACAGCATCCTGGCCCATGACAATGGCGACGCCTGGGTGGCCACCAGCGACGGCAAGAAGATGGCGCCGCAGGAAATCTCGGCCAAGGTGCTGGAAAAGATGAAGAAGACCGCCGAGGACTTCCTCGGTGAGAAGGTCACCGAAGCGGTCATCACCGTGCCGGCCTACTTCAACGACAGCCAGCGCCAGGCGACCAAGGACGCCGGCCGCATCGCCGGCCTGGACGTCAAGCGCATCATCAACGAGCCGACCGCGGCCGCGCTGGCCTATGGCCTGGACAAGGGCGACAACAAGGATCGCAAGATCGTGGTGTACGACCTGGGCGGCGGCACCTTCGACGTCTCGGTGATCGAGATCGCCAACGTCGACGGTGAAAAGCAGTTCGAAGTGCTGGCCACCAACGGCGACACCTTCCTGGGCGGCGAAGACTTCGACAACCGCGTCATCGAGTACCTGGTTGAAGAGTTCAACAAGGACCAGGGCATCGACCTGCGCAAGGATCCGCTGGCCCTGCAGCGCCTGAAGGACGCTGCCGAGCGCGCCAAGATCGAGCTGTCCAGCGCCCAGCAGACCGAAGTGAACCTGCCGTACGTCACTGCCGACGCGTCGGGTCCGAAGCACCTGAACATCAAGCTGACCCGCGCCAAGCTGGAAGCGCTGGTGGATGACCTGATCAGGAAGTCGATCGAGCCGTGCCGCGTCGCCCTGAACGATGCCGGCCTGCGTTCGAGCGACATCAGCGAAGTGATCCTGGTCGGCGGCCAGACCCGCATGCCGAAGGTGCAGCAGGCCGTGACCGAGTTCTTCGGCAAGGAACCGCGCAAGGACGTCAACCCGGACGAAGCCGTGGCACTGGGTGCGGCGATCCAGGGCGGCGTGCTGGGCGGCGACGTCAAGGACGTGCTGCTGCTGGACGTGACCCCGCTGTCGCTGGGCATCGAGACCATGGGTGGCGTGTTCACCAAGATCATCGAGAAGAACACCACCATCCCGACCAAGGCCTCGCAGGTGTTCTCCACCGCCGAGGACAACCAGTCGGCCGTGACCGTGCACGTGCTGCAGGGTGAGCGCGAACAGGCCCGCTTCAACAAGTCGCTGGCCAAGTTCGACCTGTCCGGCATCGAGCCGGCCCCGCGCGGTCTGCCGCAGGTGGAAGTGTCCTTCGACATCGACGCCAACGGCATCCTGCATGTGTCGGCCAAGGACAAGAAGACCAACAAGGAACAGAAGGTCGAGATCAAGGCCGGTTCGGGCCTGTCCGAGGAGGAGATCGCGCGCATGGTCGCCGACGCGGAAGCCAACCGCGAAGAAGACAAGAAGTTCCAGGAACTGGTGCAGGCCCGCAACCAGGCCGACGCCCTGATCCACGGCACCCGCAGCGCGATCACCGAGCACGGCAGCAAGGTCGGCGGCGATGTCATCGGCAAGGTCGAGGCAGCGCTGGCTGACCTGGAAACCGCGATGAAGGGCGACGACAAGGCACAGATCGAAGCCAAGTCGAAGGCACTGGAAGAAGCTGGCCAGTCGCTGTTCGCCGCTGCTTCGGCCGACCAGGGCGGTGCCCCGGGTGCCGACGCCGGCAATGCCGGCAAGGCGCAGGACGACGTGGTCGACGCTGAGTTCACCGAAGTCAAGGACGACAAGAAGTCCTGATCCGGACCGACGCGGGACGCTGGCCACCAGCGTCTCGTTGTCGCATCAGGGTCCTGACCGCCCACCGGCGTGTCGGGGCGCCCGACGCAAGAGCGGACCTGGTTCCGCTCTTCCGCTTTGACGAATCCCGACGTTCCGGAACCCGATTCACGATATGAGCAAGCGCGATTACTACGAAGTGCTGGGCGTTGCCCGCACCGCCACCGACGAAGAGCTGAAGAAGGCCTACCGTCGCTGCGCGATGAAGTTCCACCCGGACCGCAACCCGGGCGATACGGCGGCCGAAGCCTCCTTCAAGGAGTGCAAGGAAGCCTACGAAGTACTGTCCGACGGCAACAAGCGCCGCATGTACGACAGCCACGGCCACGCCGCGTTCGAGCACGGCATGGGCGGCGGTGGTCCGGGCGGCCCGGACATGAACGATATCTTCGGCGATATCTTCGGCAACATCTTTGGTGGCGGCGGTGGTCCGCGCCAGGCCCGTCGCGGCGCCGACATCGGCTACGTGATGGAGCTGGACCTGGAAGAAGCCGTGCGCGGCGTCGAGCGCCGCATCGAGATTCCGACCCTGGCCGAGTGCAGCGACTGCGATGGCAGTGGCTCCGAGGACGGCAAGGTCGAGACCTGCAACGTGTGCCACGGCCGTGGCCAGGTGCGCATCCAGCGCGGCATCTTCGCCATGCAGCAGGCCTGCCACAACTGCGGCGGCCGTGGCCAGATCATCGCCAAGCCCTGCAAGACCTGCCACGGCAACGGCCGCGTCGAGGAAGACAAGGTGCTGTCGGTGAAGGTGCCGGCCGGCGTCGATACCGGCGACCGCATCCGCCTGCAGGGCGAGGGCGAAGCCGGTCCGGCCGGTACGCCGCCGGGTGACCTGTACGTGGAAGTGCGCGTGCGCGAGCATGCGATCTTCCAGCGCGATGGCGACGACCTGCACTGCGAAGTGCCGATCCGCATCTCGCAGGCGGCACTGGGTGACACCGTGCGCGTGGCCACGCTCGGCGGCGAGGCGGAGATCCGCATCCCGGCCGAGACCCAGACCGGCAAGCTGTTCCGCCTGCGTGGCAAGGGCGTACGTTCGGTGCGCAGCCGCAGCGAGGGTGACCTGTACTGCCGTGTGGTGGTGGAGACCCCGGTCAACCTCACCAACGAGCAGCGCAAGCTGCTGGAGCAGTTCGAAGCCACCTTCGTCGGTGAGGAAGCGCGCAAGCATTCGCCGAAGTCGGCCACCTTCATCGATGGCGTGAAGGGCTTCTGGGACCGCATGACGTCCTGAGTTCTCAACGCAAGCATTGAACGGTAGCGCCGGGCCCGGCCCGGCGCTTTCGTATGCGGTCAGCGGAAAAACGCCGCAGGTGTCTGCCCCAGCTGCCGCTTGAACATGCTGGTGAACGCGCTCGGGCTGTCGTAACCCATCGCCAGCGCGACATCGATGACCTTATCACCGACCGCCAGCCGTTCCAGTGCGGCCAGCAGCCGCGCCTGTTGTCGCCACTGCCCGAAGGTCATGCCCAGTTCGCTGGCGAAATGGCGCTGGATGGTTTTCACGTCCACCTGCAGCGCCTGCGCCCAATCCTGCAACGTGGCGTCGTCGCCGGGATGCTTCTGGATGTGCTGGCAGATCCGCTGCAGGCGCGGGTCGGTGGGCGAGGGCAGGTGCAGCGGCAGCACGTCCATGCGGTGCAGCTCGTCCAGCAGCAGGCGCACCACGCGGCCGTCGCGGCTGTCGTCCACATGCGCGGTCTCGATCAGGCTGGCGGCCAGCAGCAGCTCGCGCAGCAGCGGCGCCACCTGTACCGCGAACGCTTCGTCCGGCAGCTGCGGCGCGAAGTCCGGCTCCACGTACAGGCTGCGCATGTGTACTTCGGCGATGCAGTCCACCGCATGGGCCGTGCCGGCCGGGACCCAGATCGCGCGGGTTGAAGGCACTACCCAGCGGCCGCCGTCTGCACGCACCACCATCAGTCCGGACATGGCGAACACCAGCTGGTGACGGCGGTGCCGGTGGGGCGCGATGTGGGTGCCGGGCTTGTAGTGGCGGGCGCGGCAGGTCACTGGGCGGTGCACCGGAACCTCGTTCCACGGCGCAGTCTCGCGGACCGGGCAGGGGGTGTCCTTTTTGCGATATGCCATGACCCGAACGCGGCAGAAGGGAGGGGGAGGTCACCGTAGCATGCGTGGCTCGCCCCCAACCTGACTGTGTCCATGTCAACCCTGGCTTCTCCTGCAACGACCTCACGCCCGGTGGCCCCCGGCGTGCTGGCCGCCATTTCCACCTCGCATGTCGTCAACGACATGATGCAGTCGCTGATCCTGGCCATCTATCCGGTGATCAAGGGCGGCTTCAACCTGAGCTTCACCCAGATCGGCCTGATCACGCTGACCTATCAGCTCACCGCTTCGATCTTCCAGCCGTTGATCGGCATGGCTACCGACCGCCGCCCGGCGCCGTACTCGCTGCCGATCGGCATGGCCTCGACCCTGTGCGGCATGCTGCTGCTGGGCTTCGCACCGAACTACGCGGTGGTGCTGATGGCGGCGGCGATGGTCGGCATTGGTTCGGCCATCTTCCATCCGGAAGCCTCGCGCATCGCGCGGCTGGCCTCGGGCGGTCGCCATGGTTTCGCGCAGTCGGTGTTCCAGGTCGGTGGCAACTTCGGTACCGCGCTGGGCCCGCTGATTGCAGCGGCGGTGATCGTGCCGTATGGCCAGCATGCCGCATCGTGGTTTGCCGGCGCCGCCCTGATCGGCATCGCGCTGCTGACCTATGTCGGCCGCTGGTACGCGCTGCACCTGGGCATCCCGCGCCCGGCCAGCACCGCCTCGACGGCGCCGCGCCATCCGCCGCGCACCGTGGCCAAGGTGCTGGCGATCCTGCTGGTGCTGATCTTCAGCAAGTACTTCTACATGGCCAGCATCGGCAGCTACTTCACCTTTTACCTGATCCACCATTTCGGCATTCCGGTGGCACAGGCGCAGCTGCATCTGTTCGCATTCCTGGTGGCGTCCGCGGCCGGCGGCTTCCTCGGCGGCCCGCTGGGTGACCGCATCGGCCGCAAGCCGATCATCTGGACCTCGATCCTGGGCGTTGCGCCGTTCGCACTGATGCTGCCGCATGCCGATCTGTTCTGGACCACGGTGCTGGCGGTGCTGATCGGTTTCGTGCTGTCCTCTGCGTTCTCGGCCATCGTGGTCTATGCGCAGGAAATGATGCCGCACCGGATCGGCATGGTGTCCGGCCTGTTCTTCGGTTTCGCGTTCGGTATGGGCGGGCTGGGTGCCGCCGTGCTGGGCCTGCTGGCGGACAAGACCAGCATCGAGTACGTCTATCAGCTGACTGCGTTCCTGCCGCTGCTGGGCATCGTGGCGGCGTGGCTGCCGCCGTCGCGGCCTGCTGCTCACTGAGGGGTTTTGGTTTGCAGGGCTTGCAGCCCTGCACCCGCAGAGGCAACGGCAACAGCCGAAGCGCGCTATCCGTGGGGTGGCGGGGTGGGTCCGGTGGCGGGGGCCGCTGCAAGTACGTCCATGTAAGCTCGGTCGCCGCATCCATGCGGCTCACGCCCCCGCCACCCCACGGATAGCTCGCTTTTGCCGTTGCCGTTGCCGTTGCCGTTGCTTGCAGCTTCGGCAGGTGCAGGGCTGCAAGCCCTGCCGAAAACCCCCTTGGGCGTAGAATGCGGCCAT
Source organism: Stenotrophomonas sp. A3_2 (assembly GCF_036624925.1). NCBI lineage: Bacteria > Pseudomonadati > Pseudomonadota > Gammaproteobacteria > Lysobacterales > Lysobacteraceae > Stenotrophomonas > Stenotrophomonas sp. A3_2. The sequence continues at coordinate 28,674 of NZ_JAZKVY010000167.1, read as the reverse complement.
GAGCGAATCCCTTGATAACCACCTGGTCCACGGCCGCCGCCAGCGGCCCGACGGTCCGTCGCCGATCGATGTCATCTCGGTCCAGTCGCAACTCGTCTACGGTCATGCCGGCAACAGCGCGGCAATCCCGCCGATGCGCGCGCTGGGCGTGCGTGTGGCAAGCATTCCGACGGTGCTGCTCAGCAACGCGCCGTTCTACGACACCACGCGTGGCCGCGTGCTGCCGGCCGACTGGTTCGCCGACCTGCTGCTCGGCAGCCACGAGCGCGGCCTGCCGCAACGCGCGAAGATGCTGGTGTCCGGCTACTTCGGCAGCACCGCCAACGGTGCCGCCTTCGCCGACTGGCTGGACGCGATCCTGCCGGGCTGCCCGCAACTGCGTTATTGCCTGGACCCGGTGATCGGTGACACCCACACCGGCCCGTACGTGGAACCGGGCCTGGAAGCGATCTTCGCCGAGCGCCTGCTGCCCCATGCCTGGCTGGTGACCCCGAACGCCTTTGAACTCAATCGCCTGACCGGCATGCCAGCGCTGGCCGAGGCCGATGCCATCGCCGCCGCGCGCACGCTGCTGGATCGCGGCCCGCATTGGGTGATCGCGCACAGCGTGGGCGGCACCCCGGGTGAACTGGTAACCCTGGCCGTTGGCCGCGAGGAAACCTGGCGCTGGACCTCGCCGTTGCTGCCAGTGGACGTGGCAGGCACCGGTGATGTGCTGATGTCGCTGGTGGTGTCGTTCCTGCTGCGCGGCGAATCGATGCAGCAAGCGATCTCGCGCGCGATTGCCGGCACCCATGCGGCGCTGGAGGCGACCCTCGACAACGGCTTCGAAGAGTTCGACGTGATTGCTGCAGCGCCGGCGGCGCTGGCCGAAGGAACGCGCTTCCGCGCCGAACGCGTGGCATGAGCGGCCTGGACCCACGCACGCCGCGCACGGTCGGCATCATCGGCAGTGCCGGCGCCTACGGGCGCTGGCTGACCCGCTTCTTCCAGCAGCACATGCAGCTGCAGGTGATCGGCCACGATCCGGCCGATCCGGACTCGCATACGCCGGAACAGCTGCTGGCGCAGGCTGACGTGCTGGTGTTCTCGGCACCGATCCGGCATACGCCGGCTCTGATTGCCGCGTACGTGCAGCAGTCGGCCGGCCGCGAGCAGGACCGGCTGTGGCTGGACGTGACCTCGGTAAAAGAAGCGCCGGTGCAGGCGATGTTGGCCTCTCAAGCCGAAGTGGTCGGCCTGCACCCGATGACCGCGCCGCCCAAGGCGCCGACCCTGAAGGGCCGGGTGATGGTGGTCTGCGAAGCGCGGCTGCGGCACTGGCAACCGTGGGTTGATACGCTGTGCACGGCGTTGCAGGCTGAGTGCGTGCGCGCCACGCCGCAGCATCACGACCAGATGATGGCGCTGGTGCAGGCGATGGTGCATGCCACCCACCTGGCCCAGGCCGGCGTGCTGCGCCAGTACCAGCCGCAGCTGGGCGACCTGGCCGCGATGATGCCGTACCGGTCGGCATCGTTCGAACTGGATACGGCGATCATCTCGCGCATCCTGTCGCTGAACCCCGCGATCTACGAGGACATCCAGTTCGGCAACCCGTACGTGGCGCCGATGCTGGAGCGCTTGGTCGGCCAGCTGCAGGCCCTGCAGGCCCAGGTCGGGCAGGGCGACGACACTGCACGCAGTGCATTCCGTGAGCAGCTGTTGTTGGCCAATCGCAATGCCTTCGGCGAGCAGGAACTGGCTGACGGCAACTACACGTTCGAACGCGTGGGTTACCTGTTGGCGGACCTGACCGAGCGCAACGCGCTGTCGGTGCATTTGCCGGAGGACCGGCCGGGCTCGCTGCGTGAACTGTTGAACGTGTTCGAGCAGCACCGCATCAGCCTGGCCTCGATCCATTCCTCACGCACGCCCGGGGGCGAGGTGCATTTCCGTATCGGATTCGTGGCCGGCAGTGATCCGACGGCGATCCGTCGGGCAGCCGCCGAGGTGGACGCCAGCGGCATCGGACGGGTGCTGGGCTGAGCACATTCATCCACAGGTGGTGTGGATGGTTTCTGAGCAAACATGTGGATAACCGCGCGCAGCCCTTGGCAGCCAAGGCTGTCAAGATGCCTGGTGAAAAATTGACCATGCTTTTTGTAGCGTCGAGCCACGCTCGACCGCCTTTGGCAAAAAGCATGTCGACCAAGGTCGGCACCCACCAGAGCGGGGCGGAATGAAATCCGGTAGCGCCGGGCCATGCCCGGCGAACCTCAGATCGTCAGCCTCAGCTCACCGCCGCTTGTCGTGAATTCGCGGCCGTTGCGCACCAGCTGGCGCCCGTCATCCAGCTCATAGCGTGGCGTAGCTTCGGAGTGGTGCCCGCTGCCACTCGCTTCGGGCTTGAACTCGATGATGATGTGGCTTTCGCCGTTGCTGTCGACGGCGGGGAACTGACGGAACGACATCGTGCACCTCCTTCAGCGGATGCTGCTGTTGCGCGGCCAGCTTGGCCGCGCGGATGTTAGCCGGACGTCATCAATCGATGAACTGCAGGCGTGCCAGTTCAGCGTACAGTCCGTCTTCGGCCAGCAGCTGTGCATGCGTGCCCTCGGCGACGATGCGGCCCTGGTCCATCACCACGATGCGGTCGGCCTTGAGCACGGTGGCCAAGCGGTGGGCGATGACCAGCGTGGTGCGACCCGCCATCAACCGTTCCAATGCCTGCTGCACGCTGTGTTCGCTCTGTGCATCCAGCGCGCTGGTGGCCTCATCCAGCAGCAGGATCGGCGCATCCTTCAGCAGCGCGCGGGCAATCGCCACACGCTGCTGCTGGCCACCGGAAAGACGGGCACCGCGCTCACCCAGCTCGCTGTCATAGCCCTGCGGCAACGCGCGCAGGAAAGCATCGGCCTCGGCGGCACGCGCGGCATCCTCGACTTCCGCGTCGCTGGCCTGCAGGCGGCCATAGCGGATGTTGTCGCGTGCACTGGCCGCGAACAGCGTCGGCTGCTGCGGCACCAGCGCCAGCTGCGCGCGCAGCTCGGCCGGGTCGACCTGGCGCACGTCGATGCCGTCCACGTCGATGCGGCCGCTGGCTGGGTCATGGAAGCGCAGCAGCATCGAAAGCACCGTGCTCTTGCCCGCCCCTGACGGACCCACCAGCGCTACGGTCTCGCCGGGGCGCACATGCAGGTTGAAGTGGTCCAGTGCGGCCTGGTCTGGTCGCTGCGGGTAGTGGAACACCACGTCGTCGAATCGTATCTCGCCACGCAGCGGTTGCGGCAGCGCGTGCGGCTGGGCCGGCGCGCGGATCTCGATGTCTTCCTGCAGCAGCTCGCCGATGCGGCCCATGCCGCCGGCGGCACGCTGCAGCTCATTCCATACTTCGGCCAGCGCGCCCACCGAACCGCCGCCGATCAATGCATACAGCACGAACTGACCCAGCGTGCCGGCGCTGAGGCGGCCGTCGATGACATCGTGCGCGCCCAGCCACAACACGCCGACGATGGCGCCGAACACGAGCAGGATGGCGCTGGCGGTGACCAGCGACTGCGCGCCGATGCGGCGCCGAGCGGCACCGATGGCATCACCGAGTGCCTTGTCAAAGCGTCCGCGTTCATAGGCTTCGCGCGCATGTGCCTGTACCGTGCGCACCGCTCCCAGTGTCTCACTGGCCAGGCTGTTGGCGTCGGCGATGCGGTCCTGGCTGTTGCGTGCGACGGTGCGCAGCTTGCGTGCGCCGATGATGATCGGCAGCACCGCCAGTGGGATGCCAAGCAGCGACCACGCCGCCAGCCGGGGACTGGTCACAAACAGCATCGCCAGGCTGCCGATGACCGTGACCGTGCTGCGCAGAGCTACCGACATGGTCGAGCCGACCACGCTGCGCAGCAGTTCGGTGTCCGCAGTCAGGCGCGAGACCAGCTCTCCGCTGCGGCTGCGGTCGTGGAAGCCGGCGCCCAGCTGGATCAGGTGGGCATACAGCTGGCTGCGCAGGTCGGCCACGACTTTCTCGCCAAGCAGCGACACGAAGTAGAAGCGCGCGGCCGTGCCCAACGCCATCACTACCGCCACCAGCATCAGCAGGGCGAACGCACGGTTGATCTGGCCGCCGCTGCTGAAACCATGATCGATCATCTGCTTCACCGCCGGAGGCAGGCTCAGCGTGGCGGCCGAAGACACCGCCAGGGCCAGCAGCCAGGCGGTGAACAGCCCGCTGTGGCGGCGTACGAATGGCCACAGCGTGCGCAGGCTGCCGAGGCGCCGCAGCGGCGGGGTCGAAGCGGGGGCGTCGTCCTTGTCAGTCATCCTGGTCGTCTTCTATGCGGATACGGTCACGGGTGGCGTCGCGCAGGCGGATTTTCAATGCGTCGACCTGATCGGCAGGCAGTTCGATCCGCAGGCACACACCGTTGGCATCGAACTGTTCATCGCGCTTTTCCGCGCTGAAGGCGGGCAGGGTGGCGTGCAGGGTGCCGAGGTCCTCAAAGCCAGCCAGCAGCTGCAACCGGGCCAGCGCCACCAGCGGCAGGCGCGGGGCGGTACGCAGGCACTCGGCGGCGGCGCCACCGTAGGCGCGTACCAGGCCACCGGCGCCGAGTTTGATGCCGCCGAACCAGCGCGTCACCACCACCATCACCCGGTCGAAGCCCTGCCCGTCGATCGCCGCAAGGATCGGACGTCCAGCCGTGCCGGCCGGCTCGCCATCGTCGCTGGAACGATAGTCCTGGCCGTGCCGGTAGGCCCAGCAGTTGTGGGTGGCATCGGTCACCGCGACCTGCTGCAGGAACGCCATGGCCGCTGCGGCGCCGTCGATGGGCGCGGCCTGGGTGATGAAACGGCTGTGTTTGACTTCCAGCGTGTGGCTGACCGGCTGGGCGAGGGTATCGAGCATTCCCGTCATTCTACGGGGTTGCCGGGTGTTCCCGTCCGCTTCAATCGTCCAGCAGCGGCCGCAGGTCGCGCGGCAGGCGCGCTTCCGGGTACTGCTGCATGTAGCGCTCCAGGCTGGCACGGGCCAGATCGCGCTGGCCGTCGTCGCGTCGTGTGCGGATTTTCTGCAGCCACTGCCGGCGCGGCAGTCGTGCGTCGGCGTCCACTTCGGCCTGCACGGCATCCGCGCTCAGGCGCGCATCGCTGCCGCGGCGCATGATGCCCGGTGCGGAACGGCTGGGAGCCTCACGCTTCATCGAGGTGATCTCCACCCGATCCAGCGCCTGCGCCCGCTCGACCTCGGCTGCATTGGCGGCCGGTGCGCTGGCCGCGCGTGCTTTCAGTGCCCCGGACGCTGCCGGCGCGAGGGCCGGTGCCGGTGTGGGTGCCGGGTAGGCGGCGGGTGCCGGTGGCGCAGGTGGCGCAGGCGGCGCCGCTGCCGGTGCGGGCGGGAGGGCCGCAAAGGAGACATCGGCGGCCGCATCCGCAGCCATCGATCGTGCTGCCTGGGCCGACGCTTCATCGGGTTCGGCCGGAACGGGCTTGGACGCCCGCGCGATGGCCGGTGCCGGGGCGGCGGCAACGGGGGCCGCCTCGGGTGCTGCGGGCGCAGTAGCAGGATCCGCTGCCACCACCGCGCTGTCGGCTGCGCGGTTGCCAGCGGCCTGGTCGGCAGCCGCGCTGTCTTCTGCCGCAGCCGGTGCCGCAGCCACGGCCGCCTCACCGGCCGGAATCGGCGGCGGTTCCGGACGCAGCTGCCAGGCGATGCCGATGGCGAACACCATCGAGGCGGCGATGCCGAACACGGCCGGCCAACGCGGGCGTGTGCGCTGCGTGCGCGGCGCCTCCGGAGAGGCCACTGCATCGGCAGGCGGAGTGTCCACGGCAGCGCGGGCCGCGGCCAGGATGGCGGCGTCCAGCGCGGCCGGCGGTGCCTGCTCGGCGCGACGGCCGAGCAGCCGGGACAGCTCGCGTTCTTCCGGCGTCAGTGGTTCGTCTCGGTTCATGCGTTCAATCCCGCACGCAGCTTGTCCATCGCATAGCGCAGCCGCGATTTCACGGTTTCCCGGCCTACGCCGGTGATCTGGCCGATCTCCTCCAGGCTCAGTTCCTGATCCAGCCGCAGCTGCAGCACTTCGCGCTGCTCCGGTGGCAGTTGTTCCATCGCCAGCTGGATGCGGCGACGTTGTTCGAATTCGGATAGCTCGCCTTCCGGGGTCTGCCCATCCTCGATCGCGGCCAGGCGCAGGTCGGCGTCGGCCGGCGCGGCGGGGCGATGACGGGCGGCACGCCAATGGTCATTCAGGCGGTTGTGGGCGATGCGGAACAGCCAGGTGCTGAACGCGGCCTCGGGCTGCCAGCCGGCGCGGGCGCTGATCACCCGCTGCCAGACGTCCTGGAAGATCTCCTCGGCCAGCGCGTTGTCGCGCAGTTGCCGCAGCAGGAAGCCGAACAGGCGCTTGCGGTGGCGCGCATACAGGCTTTCGAAGGCGCGCAGGTCGCCACCGGCCCAGGCCAGCATCAAGGCTTCATCGGTTGGCAGTGCGCTGGCTTCCACGGCGTACAGGGTAAGGCCTGCGGGCGATGGCGCATAGCCGGTGGCGGGGGCGGGCAGGGCGAGGGTCATGGCTCGGATGGGGCTACGGACAGCAGGAAAAACGTACGGGTGCACGATTCGGGGTTTACGGGCTTCCATTGCCCCCCGGGTGGCGCGCTATGCTCGGCGGCTCAGGGGAGGCGACGCACAGACGGCGCCAAGAGATTGTCATTTGTCCACGCATGCTGAACCGGCGGAAGAGTCACCACACGAGGCCGTGCTGAGCACGGCGCTGGTGCGCGCGTTGCATGCGCTTTTGCCGGAAACGGCCGTGGTTCGCGTTGGCTGGGACGACCCGCAGCTCGGTCGTGGCCAGGGCGGCTGGCCGTCGCCAGCAGTTGCCGGCCAGGTGGCCGCGGAGCCGGGAATCGGCGAGGGTCAGCATGGCTGGGAATACGACGGTGCGCGGTTGCTGTTGTCGGTAGCCGGGGCGGCGCCTTCGCCTGCATGGTGGGGGGTTGCCCGGCAGGCGATGGAGCTGGCGCTGCAGCGCGGCCGCCAAGCCGGCCAGATCAAGGCACTGGAAGAGGCCGAGCGGCTGCAGCAGGCCCTGTTCCAGATTGCCGATCTGGCCGGTGCCGACCTGGAAATGCCCGAGATGCTGCGCCACGTGCATGGCGTGCTCGGCACGCTGATGTATGCCGAGAACTGCTACATCGTGGAATACGACGATGTGCGCGACCAGATCCTGTTCCTGTACTTTGCCGATCAGGTCGATGACTTCGTCGCCGATCCCACGCAGAGCCATGACGCCAGCGAGATGCCGCGCAGCCTGACCGTGGCGCTGCTGCGCCATGGCAAGCCGCTCAGTGGCCCTTCGCGCAAACTGCTGGGGCAGGTGATGGAACAGGAGCATGACCCGCAGCGCGGTCCCGAAAGCCTGGACTGGCTGGGCGTGCCGATGCTGCGCGACGGCCGCGTCTGCGGGGCCATCGTGGTTCAGAGCTATGAACAGGCCGCCCGCTACGGCGAGGCCGAGCGCGCACTGCTGGGCTTCGTCGCCCAGCACGTGCAGACCGCGATGGATCGGCGCCAGGCGCAGGTCCGGTTGGAACAGCAGGTGGCGCGGCGCACCCAGGAACTGCAGCGGGCCAACCACAGCCTGCAGGACGAGGTAGCCGAGCGTCGTCGTGCCGAACAGCTGCAGACCGCCCTGTACAACATCGCCGAAATGGCGATGTCGGCCGACAGCCTGGCTCAGTTCTACGGGCAGGTGCACGGCGTGGTCGGGCGCCTGCTCGACGCGCGCAATTTCTACATCGCCCTGGTCAACCCGGCCGGCAACGGCCTGGATTTCGTGTATTCGGTGGACGAGCACAATGCCAGCCGCGCGCCACGGCCCTTCAGCCGGGGCCTGACCGAATACGTGGTGCGCAACCGGCGCCCGCTGCTGGCCTCGCGCGCGCAGATCGATGCGCTGCTGGCCAGTGGCGAGGTGCGTGAATCCGGTGCACGTTCGCACTGCTGGCTGGGCGTGCCGCTGCTGCGCGACGACGAAGTGGTCGGCGCGATCGTGGTGCAGAGCTACAGCGAAAACAGCACGTTCAGCGTTCACGACCAGCGCCTGCTGACCTTCGTCGCCCAGAACATCGGTACCGGCCTGGCCCGTCAACGCGACCAGCAGCGGCTGCGTTCGGCGCATGCCGAACTGGAAAAGCGCGTGGAAGAACGTACCCGCGAGCTGGCCGAGGTCAACGAAAAGCTGCTCGGGCAGATCGGCGAGCGGCTGCGGGCCGAGCAGCGGCTCACCCATCAGGCCATGCACGATGCGCTGACCGGCCTGCCCAATCGCCTGCACCTGCTGGATCGACTGCAGGATGCGCTGGTGCTGGCCAGGCGTGAGGGTGGCCCGGTGTTCGCCGTACTGTTCCTCGATCTGGATCGCTTCAAGCTGGTCAACGACAGCATCGGGCATGCCGCCGGCGACCGCATGCTGGAGGAAGTGGCCAAGCGCATCGTATCGATGGCCGGCGCCGACGACGTGGTGGCACGGCTGGGCGGTGATGAATTCGCGGTGCTGCTGCAATGCCCGCAAGGTCTGGCCCAGGCACTGGATTTCGGCCAGCGGCTGCTGCTGGCGTTGCAGGAATCGATGTGGATCGCCGGGCGCGAACTGTTTCCGTCCGGCAGCCTGGGCATTGCCCTGTGGAATCCGCGCTACCGCACCGGAGAAGAGCTGCTGCGCGATGCGGATGCGGCCATGTACCGGGCCAAGGCGCAGGGCCATGACCGCTGTGCGATTTTCGACGAGGACATGCGCGAAGAAGCCATGCGCAGCCTGGACCTGGAAGCCGACCTGCGCCGTGCGATCAACAACCGCGATTTCGTACCGTTCTACCAGCCGATCGTGCGCTTGTCCGACGGTGAAGTGGTCGGCCACGAGGCGCTGCTGCGCTGGCAGCATGAGCGCCGTGGCCTGCTGCTGCCCGGCGCGTTCCTGGAGCTGGGCGAGGAAAGCGGCCTGATCGAGCAGGTCGACTGGCTGATCTACGAACAGGTGATCATTGGCCTCGCCGAAGGCGGGCACAGCTATGTATCGGTCAACGTATCACCGCGGCATTTCCGCTCTGCGGAGTTCAGCGGCCGCCTGTTCGGCCTGCTGGACGCATACGGGGCCGATCCGCAGCGGCTGCGGCTGGAAATAACCGAGGTGGCGCTGCTGGATGATGCCCCGCACACCCTGCGCATCCTGCAGGGGCTGCGCGAGCGCGGCATCCAGGTGCAGCTGGACGATTTCGGTACGGGCTTCTCCGCGCTGTCCTACCTGCACCGTTTCCCGATCAGCACGTTGAAGATCGACCAGAGTTTCATCGCTGGCCTGCATGGGCCGGAAGTGCAGAGCACGCGCGCGCTGGTCGAGGGCGTGCTGTCGCTGGCGCGCACGCTGGGCATCGAAACCATCGGCGAAGGAATCGAGACCGAGGCGCAGCGGCAGACCCTGCGCGAACTGGGTTGCGACTACGGCCAGGGCTACCTGTTGGGGCGGCCCGCCCCGTGGTCGCACGCGGCGGCCTGAGCCCACCGCGTGCGGCTGCATCAACGCAGGGCAGCGCGACGCTTCTCGTCGATCCACTTCGAGGCCTGGGCCGGCTGGTAGTTCTGCATCCACTCCAGCATCGCTTCGATGTCCGAGCCGTACCACAGGTCCTGGCGCTGGTCCGGGTGCAGGAAGCGCTCTTCCACCATGCGATCGATCATGCCGATCAGCGGGGCGTAGAAACCTTCCACATCGAGGAAGGCGCACGGCTTGTTGCCGATGCCCAGCTGGCGCCAGGTCAGCATTTCAAAGATCTCTTCCATGGTGCCGAAGCCGCCGGGCAGGGCGACGAAGCCGTCAGCAAGATCGAACATGCGCGACTTGCGCTCATGCATCGAACCGACGATCTCCAGTTCGGTCAGGCCGCGGTGGGCCACTTCCCAGTCGGCCAGCTGGCGCGGGATCACGCCGGTCACCTCGCCGCCAGCGGCGAGCACGGCATTGGCCACGGTTCCCATCAGGCCGACGTTGCCGCCGCCATACACCAGGCGCAGGCCGTCGCGGGCAATGCGGTCGCCCAGGGCAATGGCGCGTTCGGTGTAGGCCGGCTTGCTGCCAGCGTTGGAACCACAGTACACACAGATCGATTTCATGGATCTTCCTGTCTCTTGGCCGGAAACGAAAACGCCCCGTCGCCAACCGCAGGGCGGTCGGGGACGGGGTGTCCTTGGATTATGAGCCCTTCTGTAGAGCCGAGCCATGCTCGGCTGCTCTTCGTTCATATCGCGGCAAAGGCCGAGTCGAGCATGGCTCGACTCTACAAACGCCAAGCAGGCTTACGCGGCAGCGGCCTGTTCGCGGCGCGGGCCTTCACGCAGGGCGCGGCCGACCATCCCCACCAGCAGGTCCAGCTCCTCGCTGTCCATGCCGAAGTGCGGGGTGAAGCGCAGCGAGTTCTCGCCCCCGTGGATCACGTTGATGCCGTGCTGGCGCAGCCATTCTTCGGTGGAATTGGCGCCGTAGCACTTGAACTGCGGCGCCAGCTCGCAGGAGAACAGCAGGCCGGTACCCTGCACCTTGGTGATCAGGCCGCCCAGCTCGTTCTTCAGCTGCTCCAGCTTGCGTACGGCTTCGGCGCCACGTTCGGCGATGTTGGCGCGCACCTGTGGGGTCAGCTGGGCCAGCGTGGCGCAGGCCACGTCCAGCGCACGCGGGTTGCTGGTCATGGTGTTGCCGTAGATGCCCTTGCGGTACAGCTGCGCGGCATGCTCGGTCACCGCCAGCACCGACAGCGGGTACTGCGCGGCGTTCAGCGCCTTCGAATAGGTTTCCATGTCCGGCGGGTCCAAGCCTTCGAAGCCCGGGTAATCGACCACCGAGAGCACGCCATGCGCGCGCAGGCCGGCCTGGATCGAGTCGAGCAGCAGCAGGCTGCCATGCGCACGGGTCAGTTCGCGGGCCACGGCGTAGAACGACGGCGGCACCGAGCGGCCCGGGTCGCCTTCGCCCATCACCGGCTCCAGGAACACCGCCTCGATGAACCACTGGTTGCGTGCGGCGTCCTCGAACACCTTGCGCAGGCCGGCCTCATCGTACGGCGCCACGGTGATCACCGAATCCTCGCCACGGTAGCTGGCCAAGTGCTGCATGTAGCTCTTGCGGCTGGAATCGGAATACAGGGCAGGGCGGTCGGTACGGCCATGGAAGCTGCCCTTGACCACCACGCGCTTGATCGCAGCGCCAGCGTGGCGCGCACCCGGGTCGGTCTGCAGCTTGGCGTTGACGTCGGCGATGCGCGCGGCCAGGCCGACCGCTTCGGAGCCGGAATTCAGGCACATGAAACGGGCGAATGGGCAGCCGCCACGGCGATGGCCGATCTCGGCGCGCAGGGCGGTGATGAAGCGCTGCTGCGACAGGCTGGGGGTCATGATGTTGGCCATCACCTGCGGGCGGGCCATTGCCTCCAACACGGCGTCCGGGGTGTGCCCGAAGCCGAGCATGCCGTAGCCGCCAGCGTCGTACAGCACGGCGCCCTTCAGGGTGACCACCCACGGGCCGCGCGCAGCCAGTGCCACGTACGGGGTCACCGCGTCATCGGCGTAGAAGTTGACGAAACCATCCTGCATCGCGTCGATCTGCGCCTGTTCGTCCTGCGCCAGCAGCGGCCCCAGGTCGGCCTGCACGCGCGCGAATTCCTCGGCGGCGGCGTCCACCGCGGCGATCAGCTGCGGGTGGTTGGCGGACAGGGCGGTCAGCGTGGCGTCGTCCAGGCCGGAGGTGAGGCGGGTGCCGGGCTGGGCGCGCAGGGGGGCGAGGCGTTCGATGAAGCTCATTGCAGATCTCCTGAAACGATGGGTCGCACGGGCCTTCAAATGCAAAACGCGCGTCATCACGCGCGCTTGGGGGCAGGCTCGTGCAGCGGACTTCCAACTCGATGCTAGCACTTGTTTTTTTGCGCGATAACCCCGCAGAAACCTGCTGCATAGCAGCATTTTGCGCGACGTTCGCCGCGAAGCGCGCCGGCTCGCAGACGCTGGACGTACAATGCGCGCCATTGTCGACCTGTTGCCGCCCACTGCCTTGAAGAAGTCCGATTTCCACTACGACCTGCCGGCTGAACTGATCGCGCAGGCTCCCTTGGCCGAACGTTCCGCCAGCCGCCTGATGCTGGTGCCGGCCGCACCTGCGGCCTTCACCGATCTGCAGGTGCGCGACCTGCCGTCCCTGCTGCAGCCGGGCGACCTGCTGGTGTTCAACGACACCCGCGTGATCCCGGCGCGCCTGTTCGGGCAGAAGGCCAGCGGCGGCCGCGTGGAGATCCTGATCGAGCGCCTGCTCGGTGGCCAGCAGGCCCGTGCCCAGGTCGGCGCCAGCAAGTCGCCGAAGGCCGGCAGCCGCATTGCGCTGGATGCCGGTGGGGAGGCCGAGGTGCTGGGTCGCGACGGCGAGTTCTACGTGCTGCAGTTCCACGTGCCTGAGTCGCTGGAGCAGTGGCTGCTGCACGCCGGCCGCCTGCCGCTGCCGCCGTACATCCAGCGTGAGCCGGGCGTGGACGATCGCGAGCGCTACCAGACCGTGTTCGCGCGCGAAGTGGGCGCGGTGGCGGCACCGACCGCCGGCCTGCATTTCGACGAACCGCTGCTGGCCGCGCTGAAGGAGAAGGGCGTGGACTTCGGCCACGTCACCCTGCACGTGGGGGCGGGCACCTTCCAGCCGGTGCGCGCCGATGACCTGAAGGACCACGTGATGCACCGCGAGTGGCTGAACGTCGGCGCCGAACTGGTGCAGCAGGTGCGGCGCACGCGCGCCGCCGGCGGCCGGGTGATCGGCGTCGGCACCACCGTGGTGCGTGCGCTGGAAAGTGCGATGCGCGATGGCGAGCTGCTGCCGTTTGCCGGTGAAACGCAGATCTTCATCACCCCGGGCTACCGCATCCGCAGCGTCGACGCGATGGTGACCAACTTCCACCTGCCGGAAAGCACCCTGCTGATGATGATTTCCGCGTTTGCCGGCAAGGAGCGGGTGTTCGAGGCCTACCGGCACGCGATCGAGCAGCGCTACCGCTTCTTCAGCTACGGCGACGCGATGCTGCTGTTCCCGCAGGCGGGGGTAGGGCGCTGACCTCTGCCTGCTTGTGGTGGGTGCGCACCGTTGGTGCGCACTTGCAGGTGCCTGGAGACCAGGAAAGCCACGCATGGCGTGGCTCTACTGCCCAGGTAGATCCACACCATGCGTGATGAATCCGGTAGCCCCAGCCATCCCGGGCAAACCGCTCCGCCGGGCGTGGCCCGGCGCTACCGGAGCAGGGAGGGCGGTTTTGGGAGACAATGGGCAACTATTTGCCCGAATGACCGCTCCATGTCCCGATTGCAGTTCCAGCTCCAGACCCGCGATGGCCGTGCCCGCCGTGGCCGCCTGACCTTCCCGCGTGGCACGGTGGAAACGCCGGCCTTCATGCCGGTGGGGACCTATGGCTCGGTCAAGGGCATCCTGCCGGACCAGGTGCGGGCGCTGGGCGCCGAGATCATCCTCGGCAACACCTTCCACCTGTACCTGCGCCCGGGCCTGGACATCATCGCCGACCACGGCGGCCTGCACGGCTTCTGCCGCTGGGATGGCCCGATCCTGACCGATTCGGGTGGTTTCCAGGTGTTCTCGCTGGCCCACCGCCGCAAGATCACCGAGCAGGGCGTGACCTTCGCCTCGCCCACCGATGGTGCCCGCGTGTTCCTGGGCCCGGAAGAGAGCATGAAGATCCAGAAGGTGCTCGATTCGGACGTGGTGATGATCTTCGACGAGTGCACCCCTTATCCGGCCACCGAGGATGTGGCGCGCCGCTCGATGGAGCTGAGCCTGCGCTGGGCCCAGCGCAGCCGCAACGCGCATGACGAGCTGGGCAACGATGCGGCCCTGTTCGGCATCGTCCAAGGGGGCGTGCACACCGACCTGCGCAGCCGCTCGGCCGAGGCCCTGCAGGCGATCGGCTTCGACGGGTATGCCATCGGCGGCCTGGCCGTGGGCGAGCCGGAGCACGAGCGCAACGCCATGCTGGACCACCTGGACCCGGAGCTGCCGGGTGACCGCCCGCGCTACCTGATGGGCGTGGGACGGCCGGAGGACCTGGTCGAGGGTGTCGCACGTGGCGTGGACATGTTCGACTGCGTGATGCCGACCCGCAATGCGCGCAACGGCCATTATTTCACCTCGTTCGGCACCGTCCGCATCCGTAATTCCCAGTACGCGCGCGACATGGACCCGATCGAGCCGGGCTGCGGCTGCGTGGCCTGCACCGGTGGCTATACCCGTTCCTACCTGCGCCACCTGGACCGCTGCAACGAGATGCTGGCGCCGATGCTGGGCACCCTGCACAACCTGTTCTATTACGAAAAGCTCATGGCCGACATCCGTGCGGCCATCGAGGCGGGAACCTTCCTGGCCTTCCGTGAGTCTTTCTACGCGGCACGCGGGGCGGTGGCCCCGCCCCTCTAACCCGGACGCCCCCTGCCAAACGGTCCAAGGACGAACGCCCGGGGCCGTGGCATACTTCAAGGCTGACCCAGATCCGCGGTCGACACCCCCGCCCCTGAAGGGACGGGAGCGCCGCCCAACCAAAGGACCAACGATGAACCTGCTTGCTTTCCTGATTCCCGCCGCCCACGCCCAGGCCGCCGGCGGCCAACCGCAGGGCATGGGCCTGACCACGCTGCTGTTCCCGATCATCCTGATCGCCATCATGTACTTCCTGATGATCCGCCCGCAGATGAAGCGGCAGAAGGAGCACAAGGCCATGCTGGAGAAGATCAAGCGTGGCGATGAAGTGCTGACCAACGGCGGCATCGCCGGCATCGTCACCGACATCGGCGACAACTTCATCACCATTGAAGTGGCTGACAACGTGCGCATCCGCGTGCAGAAGGGCGCTGTCGGCAACGTGCTGCCGGCCGGTACCCTGAAGTCGGCCCAGTAAGCCACTCCCTTTCCGAAGCACAACCGCGGCGCCGGGGATGGCGCCGCGCGGGACCCAAGCAATGCTCGAATTTCCACGCTGGAAGTACGTCGTCATCCTGATCGTACTGGCGCTCAGCGCGCTGTACGCGCTGCCCAACATCTACCAGAAGGACCCGGCCATCCAGATCACCGCCAACCGTGGCGGGCAGATCGACGATGCGCTGCGCGACCGTGTGCTGGCCGACCTGAAAAAGGCCGGCATCGCCACCATCGGTGCCGAAAAGGAAGGGGAAAGCCTGATCGTCCGCCTGTCGGACCTGAAGTCGCAATCCGCTGCCAGCGACGTCCTGCGTGACACCGTCGGCGAGAAGTACACCGTGGCGCTGAACCTGGCTTCGACCGTGCCGGACTGGCTGGCCAACCTCGGCGGTCGCCCGATGGTGCTGGGCCTGGACCTGCAGGGCGGCGTGCATTTCGTGCTGCAGGTCGACCAGAAGGCTGCCCTCGACAAGCGCCTGGATGCCTATACCGAAGACGTGCGCAGCACGCTGCGCGACGCCCGCATTCCGTACCAGTCGGTGGAACGCCGTGCCGACAACAGCATCGTGGCCAACCTGAGCCCGTCCGCCGGCGACGACGCCGCGCAGCGTGCGCGCGCCGCCCTGGTGAAGGCGCAGCCGACGCTGGGCTATGACGTCAGTGGCAACCGCATCACGGTCACCGTGCCGGAGACCGAGATCACCCAGATCGCCAATGGCGCCATCGAGCAGAACATCAACACCCTGCGCAACCGTGTGAACCAGTTGGGCGTGGCCGAACCGATCATCCAGCGGCAGGGTGCGGACCGCGTGGTCGTGCAGCTGCCGGGTGTGCAGGACACCGCCGAAGCCAAGCGCATGATCGGCGCCACCGCCACCCTGGAGTACCGCGCGGTGGTCGAGGGCAATGCGCAGGACGCCATCAATTCCGGCCGCATCCCGCCGGAGGCGAAGGTGTACCAGCGTCGTGACGGCCTGGGCCCGGTGCTGCTGAACAAGCGCGTGATCGTCACCGGTGACCAGATGGTCGGCGCGCAGGCGGTGACCGATCCGAACAGTGGCTCTCCGGCCGTCAGCGTGACGCTGAACAATGTCGGCGGCCAGCGCATGTTCGACTTCACCAGCGCCAACGTGAACAAGCCGATGGCGGTGGTCTACACCGAGCGCGTGCCGACCGTGACCGTCGTCGACGGCCAGGAAGTGCGTGGCTTCAAGGTCAACGAGGAAGTGATCTCGGTGGCCAACATCAATGGTGTGTTCGGCAAGAACTTCCAGACCACCGGCCTGCAGAAGAAGGAAGCCGAGGACCTGGCCAAGCTGCTGAAGTCGGGTTCGCTGGCTGCGCCGATGGACTTCGTCGAAGAGCGCGTGGTCGGCCCGAGCCTGGGCGCCGAGAACGTCAAGAACGGCATGCGCGCGGTCGTGTTCGCATTCCTGTTCACCCTGGTGTTCTTCAGCATCTACTACCGCATGTTCGGTGTGATCACGTCGGCGGCGATGCTGTTCAACCTGCTGATCGTGGTGGCGGTGATGTCGCTGTTCGGCGCGACCATGACCCTGCCGGGCTTCGCCGGCCTGGCGTTGTCGGTCGGCCTGTCGGTGGACGCCAACGTGCTGATCAACGAGCGTATCCGAGAAGAGCTGCGTGCCGGCGTGCCGGGCAAGACCGCGATCGTGACCGGTTACGAGCGTGCTTCGGGCACCATCCTCGACGCCAACCTGACCGGCCTGATCGTCGGTGTGGCGCTGTTTGCATTCGGTACCGGTCCGCTGAAGGGCTTCGCGCTGACCATGATCATCGGTATTTTCGCCTCCATGTTCACCGCGATCACCGTGTCGCGTGCGCTGGCGACGCTGATCTACGGCCGCCGCAAGAAGCTCCAGAACGTGGCCATCTGACGGGACGACACGCACATGAAACTGTTTCCGCTGCACATCCTCCCGAACGACACCAAGATCGACTTCATGCGCTGGCGCCATGTCGCCATGGCAGTCACCATCGTGGTGTTCCTGGCCTCGGTCGCCATCATCGGCATCAAGGGCTTCAACTACGCACTGGACTTCACCGGCGGCACCCTGATCGAAGCCCGCTTCGACAAGGCGGTGGACGTCGAGCAGGTCCGCACCAAGCTCGAGCAGAACGGCTTCGAAGGCGCGCAGGTGCAGAGCGTCGGTGGCAACACCGATCTGCTCATCCGCCTGGCGCCGCACGGCGAGCATGCGCCGGGCACCGGTGATGCCGCTGCCGAGGACAAGGCCACTGCCGCTGCCGTGGTGAAGGCACTGTCCACGGCTGACAACCAGGCCACCGTGCTGCGCAACGAGTTCGTCGGCCCGCAGATCGGCAAGGACCTGGCGATGAATGGCCTGTACGCCACCATCTTCATGCTGGCCGGCTTCCTGATCTACATCGCGGTGCGCTTCGAATGGAAGTTCGCGGTCACCGCCAGCATCGTGGCGATGTTCGACCTGATCGTGACGGTGGCTTACGTGTCCCTGCTGGGCCGTGAGTTCGACCTGACCGTGCTGGCCGGCCTGCTCTCGGTGATGGGCTTTGCGATCAACGACATCATCGTGGTCTTCGACCGCGTCCGCGAGAACTTCCGCAGCCTGCGCGTGGACTCGATGGAAGTGCTGAACCGCTCGATCAACCAGACGCTGTCGCGTACGGTGATCACCGCGGTGATGTTCTTCCTGTCCGCGCTGGCCCTGTACCTGTACGGTGGCAGCTCGATGGAAGGCCTGGCCGAGACGCACATGATCGGTGCAGTGATCGTGGTGCTGTCCTCGATCCTGGTGGCGGTGCCGATGCTGACGATCGGTTTCCTGCGCGTCAGCAAGCAGGACCTGCTGCCGAAGGCGAAGGACGTCGAGGCCCTGGCCCGTCGCCCGTAAGCGTCCCGCTGCACGCAACACGCAGAGAACCCCGCGCAAGCGGGGTTTTTTGTTGGCAGGGCTTGCAGCCCTGCACCTGCAGAGGCAACAGTAACAGCAACAGCAACAGCAACAGCAACAGCGGGCATTCCGTGGATTGGTGGGGCGGGGGGGGGGGGGGGGGGGGGGGGGGGCGGCGGCCGGCCGGGCGGGGGTGCGGGGGCGCCGCAATTACGTCCCTGTAGGCTTGGCAGCCGCTTGCTCGTGCGCGCAGTCCTGCGCGCACGGCAAGACCGGGGGTGGGCGTCCTGCCCAACCCGCCCGAGGCATGCCTCGGGCCCATGCGGCTGACACCCCGCACTCCGACACCGCCCCACCTCTGACAGATCCCCACGGCTGTGGGTAGGTGTCGACCTTGGTCGACACATTTGTCAGATATCGAAACAATTCTGGGGTCAGATCCGTTTTCCTTCGAAAAACGGATCTGACCCCAAGAGCTGTTCCGACAGATCGCGGAAGACTGTCAAAGGCGGGGTGGGTCCGGTTGCGGGGGTGTCCGCGGCATGGATGCCGCGGCCAAGCCCCCATGGACGGGTTAACGGCGTCCCCCTCAACCGGACCCACCCCGGCATCCCTCAGTAGCCCGGCTTTTGACGTTGCTGTTGAGGTTGCCGGCCAGCGGCCGGCACTACCGCAGGTGCAGGGTGCAACCCTGCAAAGAAACCCCACCCTACGCCAGCGTCGGTTGTGCATTCGGCCCCCGCACACTACGATCCTGCGGTTCGCGCGCACAGGCGCGCGCCCGTATTCCTGCTGAGCGCCCCGTGCGCCGCATCTGCCAACCCGAGGTATCCATGGTCATCAAACCGCGTGTCCGCGGCTTCATCTGCGTCACTACCCACCCGACTGGCTGCGAAGCCGCGGTCAAGCAGCAGATCGACTACATCCGCGCGCGCCCGCCGATCCAGAACGGCCCCAAGCGCGTGCTGGTGATCGGCGCCTCCACCGGCTACGGCTTGGCCGCACGCATTACCGCCGCGTTCGGCAGTGGCGCGGCAACGCTGGGCATCTTCTTCGAACGCCCGGGCAGTGAATCCAAGCCGGGTACCGCCGGCTGGTACAACTCGGCCGCGTTCCACAAGTACGCCGACGAAGCCGGCCTGTATGCCAAGAGCATCAACGGCGATGCCTTCTCCGATGAGGTGAAGGCGAAAACCATCGAGATGATCAAGGCCGATCTCGGCCAGGTCGACCAGGTCGTGTACAGCCTGGCTGCACCGCGCCGCAAGCACCCCAAGACCGGCGAGATCATCAGCTCCACGCTGAAGCCGATCGGCGAGCCGATCACCCTGCGTGGCCTGGATACCGACAAGGAAGTGATCACCGAGACCACTCTGCAGCCTGCCACGCCGGAAGAGATCGCCGGCACCGTTGCGGTGATGGGTGGCGAAGACTGGCAGATGTGGATCGACGCGCTGGCCGATGCCGGCGTGCTGGCCAACGGCTGCACCACCACGGCCTTCACCTACGTGGGCGAAGAGATCACCCAGGCGATTTACTGGAACGGCTCGATCGGCGCCGCCAAGAAGGACCTGGACACCAAGGTGCTGGGCCTGCGCGAGAAGCTGGCGAAAATCGGCGGCGACGCGCGCGTGTCGGTGCTGAAGGCCGTGGTGACCCAGGCCAGCTCGGCCATTCCGACCATGCCGCTGTACCTGTCGCTGCTGTTCAAGGTGATGAAGGAAAAGGGTACCCACGAAGGCTGCATCGAGCAGCTTGACGTGCTGTACGACATCCTTTACGGCGGCAGGGCCGATGGCACGGCGGTCGACCGCCTGCGCCACGATCTGGTCGATGGCGATGGCCACACCGTTGCGCTGGTCGACGAGGAAGGCCGCCTGCGTGCCGACTACAAGGAAATGGCGGCGGACGTGCAGGGCAAGGTGGTCGCGCTGTGGCCGCAGGTGACCAACGAGAACCTGTACGAAATCAGCGACCTGGCCGGTTACAAGGCCGACTTCCTGCGCCTGTTCGGTTTTGGCGTGGAGGGCGTCGACTACGAGGCCGACGTCAATCCGGACGTGAAGATCGACAACCTGGTCGACATGACCTGATCAACGAAAAGGCCGGCGAAAGCCGGCCTTCTCTTTGTGTAGAGCCGAGCCATGCTCGGCTGCTCTTCGCTTGAGTCCCGCAGCCGAGCATGGCTCGGCTCTACAGAGAGGCATCACCCAAACTCGAACCCCATCTCCGGCAACGCCGGGCCGACGAAATCGCCCTGCACGTAATCCACGCCGGCACTGAACAGCAGGGTCATCGAATTGGCGTCGCTGACGAACTCGGCGATGGTGCGGATACCGGCCTCCTGCGCGCGTGCGGTGATTTGGCTGATGCGATCGATGTTCTCGCGGGTGGCCGCCAGATCGTTGGTGAAACCGCGGTCGAGCTTGAGGAACTGTGGCTGGAAGTGGGCCAGCAGCTGGAACGAATCCAGTCCGGAACCGAACTGTTCCAGGCCGATGCGGCAGCCCAGTGGCGCCACTTCGGCGAGGAACTGCTGCGCACTGCGCAGGTGGGTGAACACCTTCGCTTCCGGCGCATGCAGCCACAGCCGTTCGCCGGGTACACCCTGCGCCTGCAGCTCGCGGCGCAGGGTGGCGATCATCTGCGGGTCATCGAACGATTCCGGCGTGACCTTCACCAGCACCTGGGGGGCATGACCCGCACGCGCGCGTTCACCCAGCACCGCGATCGCCTGCGAGACCACCCAGCGGTTGATGTCGGCCAGCAGCCCGTGTTCTTCGGCGATGCCCAGGAACGCGGTCGGGCTCAGCAGTTCGCCATTGTGTTCCAGGCGCAGGTAGGCCTCGTAAAGCTCCAGTGGCTCGCCCTGCAGGTTCAGCACCGGCTGGTAGTGCAGCTGGAAGCCGTCGCCAGCCAGCGCCTCGCGGATGCGGGCGACCCAGCGCAGCACGCGCTCTTCCTCGACCCGGTCGGCGGCGGCCGGGTCGAAGATGCGGCAGGTGTTGCCCAGTTCGGCGGCGGCCTGCGTGCATTCGCTCGCGCGTGCCAGCACCTGGCCGATGCTGGCGATCTTCTCGCCCACCTGCACGCCACCGATGCTGACCGTTACCGTGGCCGAACGCGCGCCGATGCTGAAGACGTGTGCGGCGTAGGCTTCGCGGATGCGCTCGGCCAGCGCCACGGTCTGCGCGTAGGGCCCGGCCTGCAACACGGCAAAATTGTGTTCGCCGAAGCGGGCCAGTTGCGCGTCCGCGCCAACTACTTCGGCCAGCAGGCCTGCGAGGGCGCCGATCAGCGTATCGGCCGAGGCCAGGCCGATGTCCGGCAGCAGGCGCGCATAGTGGTCCGGCTCGATCAGCAGCAGTCCGAACTGGCCCTCGCTGCGCCCGGCCTGGGCCACTGCGCTTTCCAACTGCAGCATGAAGGTCGGTCGGTTGAGCAGGCCGGTCACCTGGTCACGCTGGCGCAGGTCCTCGACCTCGCGTGCCAACTCGGGATCGAACTCCATGCGGCGGCGGAGCACCACCTGCAGGCAGGATTCGCCCTCGTAGGTGGCGGCGGTGAATTCCATCGTCGCCGGGAACGCACTGCCATCCTGGTGGCGCGCGTCAAGCTGGTACTGCGGCGGCGGCGCTTCGCCGCGGCTGAGGCCCTTCAGCAGCTGCTTGAAGCCTTCCACGTGCTGCGCGGCAACCATGTCCAGCAGCGAGATGCCTTCGATATCGTCGAAATGCTCGTAACCGAACATCTCCAGGTAAGCGTCGTTGGCACGGATGTGCATGCCTTCATGCACGTAGGCGATGGGATCGCGCGAGGAGGCAATCAGCGCATCGCAGCGGCGCTCGGTCTCACGCATCTGCGCCTCGATGCGGCGCAGGCCACGCCGTGCCTGCAGGTCCACCCACTGGTCACGGACCACGGCCAGCAGGTGCTCGGAACGCTGGCGCAGGGCGAGGGCACGGATGCCATGGCTGCTGGCCTGTACCAGTTCGTCTTCGTCGATGCGCTCGGCCAGCAGTACCAGCGGAATATCCTTGCCGCTGGCGGCAATATGCTGGGCCACCAGCGGCAGCGGAATGCCCTGCGAAGGCGAGGCCAGCACCAGGTCGATGGCCTGGCTGGCCAGCACCTGGGCCAGCTCGGCAGCATCCTGCGGGCGCCACGGACGCACCGCGATGCCGCTGTTGCGCAGGGTGCTGACGATGGCTTCGGCATTCTCGCCGCTGTCATCGACGATCAGCAGGCGGATGGTGATGTCGTTCGCGTTCTGCATGCACTGCTCCCCAATCTGCGAATCTAGATACACGATGCGCGGCGAACCGTCCATGCGCGCACCCCTTGCGCGCAACGAACGGCGATGTGGTTCACACCACGCCACCGGCTGCGTGGCCGCTGGCCCAGGCCCACTGGAAGTTGTAGCCGCCCAGCCAGCCGGTCACATCCAGCACCTCGCCGACGAAATGCAGGCCGGGTACGCGCTTGGATTCCATTGTCGAGGACGACACCTCGGCGGTATCCACGCCGCCCAGGGTGACTTCGGCGGTGCGATAGCCCTCGGTGCCGCTGGCCACCAGCGGGAACGCGCCCAGCAGCTGCGCGGCCTGGCGCAGCACCGGCTCGTCCAGCTGACGCACCGGGCGGTCCGGCAGCCAGTGCTCGCACAGGCGCTGCGCCAGCCGCTTGGGCATCACGTCGCCCAGCACGGTGCGCAGCTCGGCGGCGGGCCGCTCGCGCTTCATCTGGCGCAGCCACTCGCCCGCATCCTGGCCCGGCAACAGGTCCAGCTCCAGCGCATCGCCGGGCTGCCAGAACGACGAAATCTGCAGGATGGCCGGGCCGCTCACGCCGCGGTGGGTCAGCAGCATGAAGTTCTGGAAACTCTTTCCGTTGCAGCGCGCCTCGACCGGCAGTGCGACGCCGCTGAGGTCGGCCAGCCGCTCCTGGTGCTTGCCGCTGAGCGTGAGCGGCACCAGTCCTGCGTGGGTCGGCAACACCTCGTGGCCGAACTGGCGGGCAATCTCGTAGCCAAAGCCGGTGGCGCCCATGCTCGGAATCGACAGGCCGCCGGTGGCAACCACCAGCGAGGCGCAGTGGAACAGCCCCTGCGTGGTGTGCACGTGGAACCCGTCGCTGCCGTGCTCGATGCGCTGCACGCTGCATTCGGTGCGGATCTGGGCACCGGCCGCCTGGCATTCGTCCACCAGCATCTTCACGATCTGCTTGGACGAAATGTCGCAGAACAGCTGGCCCAGTTCCTTTTCGTGATAGGCGATGCCGTGCTTGCTGACCAGCTCGATGAAGTGCCAGGGCGTGTAGCGCGCCAGCGCCGACTTGCAGAAGTGCGGGTTGGCCGACAGGAAGTTGGCCGGGGTGGTGCCGGTGTTGGTGAAGTTGCAGCGGCCGCCGCCGGACATCAGGATCTTCTTGCCGACCTTGTTGGCATGGTCGATCACCTGCACCTGGCGACCGCGCTGGCCAGCCGTGATCGCGGTCATCAGCCCGGCCGCGCCGGCGCCGATGACCACCACGTCGCAGCGGATCGTGCTCATGCCTTGGCGCGCTTGCGCCAATTCGGGATCACGTCGAGCTGCATCTGATCGTTGAGCAGCTGCACTTCACCGTCCTGGATCAGCACGCTCCAGCGCATCGCGCGCTGGATCTGCTGGCCCCACAGTTCGACGAAGGCACCATCGAGGTCAACCACCGACAGGTTGTCGAAGCGCGCCAGGCCCTTGCCCTGCTTGCCCCACCAGATTTCCGAGGCGTTGCCGCCGTAATTGACCACCTGCACCTGTCGGCTGCGGTTGCTGGCCTTGCGGATGCGGGTTTCGTCGGGATGGCCCAGGTCGATCCATTGCAGGATGTCGCCAGTGTAGTCGTGTTCCCACAGGTCCGGCTCATCGTCGGTACTCAGGCCGCGGCCGAATTCCAGGCGGTCGCCGGCGTTCAGCGCGAAGGCGAGCAGGCGCACCATCAATCGTTCGTCGGTCTCGGACGGGTGCTGGGCCAGGGTCAGGTTGTGGGTCGCGTAGTAGCCGCGATCCATGTCGCTGATCTGCAGTTCGGCCTTGCGGATGGTGGCGGTAAGAGCCATGGGGGATCCGTGGACTAAAGACGTCAATGATAGAGGTTTGCTCGAAGGGTGTCCGTTGCCGGGCTGTCTGCGCAGCGTCAACGGTGGCACTCTTGGCGCTCTTTCCCGTGGCCGGAATGGACGCCATGACCCTGCCCAGCCACCTGCAGCTGCCCCCCGGCCACTGGCCCAGCCTGCTCGATGGCCTGTGCGCGCGTTTCCCGCGCATCGGTCGCGCGCAATGGCAGGACCGCTTCGCCCGAGGCCGTGTGCAGGATGCGCAGGGCAGGGCACTGGCGCCGGACATGCCCTGGCAGGTGGGGCTGGAAATCCAGTACTTCCGCGAGGTTGCCGACGAGCCGGTGATTCCCTTCGCCGAGACCCTCCTGCATCTGGATGAGCACCTGCTGGTGGCCGACAAGCCGCACTTCCTGCCGGTAACGCCGGCCGGTGGGTATGTGCGCGAAACCCTGCTGTCGCGCCTGGTCGCCCGCACCGGCAACACGGATCTGGTACCACTGCACCGCCTGGACCGGCTCACGGCGGGGCTGGTGTTGTTTTCGACCCAGCCGGCGACACGCGATGCCTATCAGCGCTTGTTCCGCGAGCGCCGCATTGAAAAGACCTACGAGGCGCTGGCACCGGCGCTGCCTGGGCTGGCGTTCCCGCTGCTGCGGCACAGCCGGCTGGCGCCAGACGAGCCGTTCTTCCGCATGGCTGAAGTGCCGGGCGAGCCCAATGCGCGCAGCCGGGTCGAACTGGTCGAAGCCGAGGGGGCGATCTGGCGCTACCGGCTGCTGCCGGAAACCGGCCGCAAGCACCAGCTGCGGGTGCACATGGCGATGCTGGGTGCGCCCATCGTGGGCGACGACCTGTATCCGCAGCTCAGAGTGCGCCCGGAGGGGGCGGACGAGCCGCCCCTGCAGCTGCTGGCGCAGGGCTTGGCCTTCAATGATCCGTTGAGCGGGGAGCGACGGCGCTTCCGCAGCCAGCACCGCTTGGTGCTGCCGGGTCAGGGCGACTAGGCCCGTTCAGCGGGCCGGTCGCCGCGCCAGCCAGCGGTCCAGCTCGGCGGCGAACAGCTGCCGGTCGCGCGGGCCCAGCGGCGGCGGGCCGCCGGTCTGCACCCCGGCGCCGCGCAGTTCCTCCATGAAATTGCGCATCGACAGCCGCTCGGCCATGTTGTTCGGGGTGTACAGCTGACCGCGCGGGTTCAGCGCCACGGCCTTCTTCTCCAGCACCAGCGCGGCCAGCGGAATGTCCTGGGTGACGACCAGGTCTCCAGCGGCGACCCGTTCGACGATGGCGCTGTCGGCCACGTCCAGGCCTTGGGGGACCTGGATCGAGCGCAACCAGCGCGACGGCGGGGTGCGGATCCACTGGTTGGCAACCAGGGTCAGTTCGATCCCGACCCGTTCAGCGGCCCGGAACAGGATGTCGCGAATGACGGCGGGGCAGGCGTCCGCGTCCACCCAGATACGGGGGAGGGCCAGTTCAGCTTGGGTTTCAGCTTCAGTCATTTACCCAGTGTAGGGTAGGAAAATCCTGAATGGGGGCTCAGGGTTAGCCTCGACCGGCTGCCAGCCCTTGCCACGTCTAGGGGGCGGGGCCAGCCCATGAACGCCCCGGCTATCGCTTTTTGCAGAAAACACGCGTATCGTTGGCCCCACTGTGTTTGCTAGGGTCACCGTGAATCGTGGCCTGGTGCAGTTGATCTCACGATCCGCTCATCGATCCGCTTTACCAACGCCTGCAACTCAGTCTCGGCCCCGATACCCGGTGGCTGCGATTTTTTCAACATGTGTTTCAGGAGTTAGTCAAATGTCTGATCGTCAGACCGGCACCGTCAAGTGGTTCAACGACGCCAAGGGCTTCGGCTTCATCACCCCGGAAAGCGGCCCGGACCTGTTCGTGCACTTCCGTGCCATCCAGGGCACCGGCTTCAAGACCCTGCAGGAAGGCCAGAAGGTTACCTTCATCGCCGTCCAGGGTCAGAAGGGTATGCAGGCTGACCAGGTGCAGGCGGTCTAATCCGTCTGCTGCCGTTTGGTAGCCAGAACGCCGGAAGCGAGAGCTTCCGGCGTTTTTTATTGCCCGTTGTTTTTTTGTAGAGTCGAGCCACGCTCGACTGCTCTCAAAGCCAGTCGAGCATGGCTCGACTCTACAAAGGGCATGCACTGCGCGCGGTACGATGTGGGCCTCCCCAAGGATCATCCCCATGCGCATTGTCCATCACTTGGAAAACTCCCGTTCCCTGCGCGTGTTGTGGATGCTGGAGGAGCTGGGGCTGGACTACGAACTGCGCCGTTATCCCCGTGATCCGAAGACGCTGCTGGCACCGCCCGAGCTGCGCAACGTGCATCCGCTGGGCAAGTCGCCGGTGCTGCAGGATGGCGAGCTGGTACTGGCCGAGTCCGGCGCGATCCTCGACTACCTCGCTGACCGCTACGACACGCAGCGCCAGCTGTCGCCGTCACCGATGCCGGCCGATGGTGCCGAACGGATCGCTTATCGCTACTGGCTGCACTACGCCGAAGGTTCGGCGATGCCGCCGCTGCTGTTGACCCTGGTGATGGGCCGCATCCGCAACGCGCCGATGCCGTTCTTCGCCCGCCCGATCGCGCGCAGCATCGCCGACAAGGCCGAGCGCGGCTTCATTGGTCCGCAGCGGCGCCTGCACCTGGACTGGATGGAGCGTCGCCTGGCCGAAAGTCCCTGGTTCGCGGGTGATCGGTTCAGCGCAGCCGACATCCAGATGAGCTTTCCGATCCAGGCTGCGGCCGCGCGCGGCGGTGGCCTCGACGACAAGCCGGCGCTGCGCGGCTTCCTCAAGCGCATTGGCGAGCGCCCGGCCTACCAGCGCGCCGAGGCCCACGGTGGACATCTGCAGGCGCTGAGCGGCAATTGAGGCCGTCGGCCGTCGCCCCCATCTTCAACACCATGGATAACGACAGCCCCCGTTTCGACAATCGCCTGCTGAATGCCCTGCCGGGTGACCCAGAGTCCGGCCCGCGTAGGCGTGAAGTGCTGGGCGCCGCCTGGTCGCCGGTGATGCCGACGCCCGTGGCGGCGCCCACGCTGTTGGCCTGGTCGCCGGAGGTGGCCGCGATGCTCGGCTTCGATGCCGATGAAGTGGAGAGCGATGGCTTCGCCGATGTGTTCGGTGGCAATGCGCTGTACCCCGGCATGCAGCCGTGGGCGGCCAATTATGGCGGGCATCAGTTCGGCCACTGGGCGGGGCAGCTGGGTGATGGCCGCGCGATCTCGCTGGGCGAACTGGTCGCACCCGATGGGTGTCATTGGGAGCTGCAGCTGAAGGGTGCCGGCCCCACCCCGTATTCGCGGGGCGCCGATGGCCGCGCGGTGCTGCGCTCGTCCATCCGCGAATTCCTGTGCAGCGAGGCCATGCACCACCTGGGCGTGCCGACCACGCGCGCGTTGTCGCTGGTCGGCACCGGCGAAGACGTGGTGCGTGACATGTTCTACGACGGTCATCCCCGCGCCGAACCCGGCGCCATCGTGTGCCGTGTATCGCCGTCGTTCCTGCGCTTCGGCTCATTCGAACTGCCGGCCTCGCGTGGTGAAACTGGCTTGTTGCGGCAGCTGGTCGACGCGTGCATCGCCCGCGACTTTCCGGAGCTCGAAGGGCAGGGCGAGGCGCTGTACGGTGACTGGTTCGCGCAGAGCGCGGTGCGCACTGCCGAGATGATCGCGCACTGGATGCGCGTCGGCTTCGTGCATGGCGTGATGAACACCGACAACCTGTCCGTGCTAGGCCTGACGCTGGATTACGGTCCCTATGGATGGGTCGAGGACTTCGATCCGGACTGGACGCCGAACACCACCGATGCCCAAGGCCGGCGCTATCGTTTCGGCACCCAACCGCAGGTGGCGTACTGGAACCTGAGCCGACTGGCGCAGGCGTTGTCGCCATTGTTTGCCGATGTCGAACCGTTGCAAGCGGGACTGGCGGCGTACCAGTCCACGTTCGTTGCCTGCACCCGTCGCGATGCAGCGGCCAAGCTCGGCCTGGCAGCGGCGGATGATGAGGACCTGCAGCTCTACCTGCGCTGGCAGCAGCTGATGCAGGACGGCAGCATGGACATGACGCTGGCCTGGCGCGCGCTGATGCGCGTTGATCCAACGTCGCCCGATGTGGGCGTGCTTGACGCGGTGTACTACGACGAGGCGCGCCAGCAGTCGGTGCAGGCACCGCTGCAGCAGTGGTTGCAGGACTACGCGGCGCGACTGCGCGTGGATCCGCTGTCGGCCAGCGAGCGCACGGCGAAAATGGCCGCGGCCAATCCGCTGTACGTGCTACGCAACTGGCTGGCCCAGGAGGCCATCGATCGCGCCGAGCAGGGCGACCTGGGCGGTGTTCACGCATTGCAGGACGTACTGCGTGACCCGTATACCGAACGCGCCGGGCTGGAGCACTTTGCCGGCAAGCGCCCGGCGTGGGCCGACAACCGCGCCGGCTGCTCGATGCTGTCCTGCAGTTCCTGAGGGTGGGTTTCGGCAGGGCTGCGCCCTGCACCTGCAGAGGCAAGGGCCGAATCCAAAGCCAAAGCCAGAGCCAAAGCCAGAGCCAAAGCCAGAGCCAAAGCGGCTCTGGATTGTCGATGGTCTGGCGGGGCGGTGTGGGGCTGCAGGACACGCCGTAAACCCATCCTTGGGGGCTCGATGGCCCCATCCAGGGCGCCAACGGTCCTGCAGCCCCACA
>NZ_JAZKVY010000166.1:0-344 GCF_036624925.1 Stenotrophomonas sp. A3_2 | reverse complement strand
CGACATGGTGCGCCGCTCGCGCGCCAGCGGCTGAACGGTCGCATTCAGCCCACCAGCTGCCAGTCGAGCGTCTCGCCCGCGTGGAAGGGCACAATGGCGGTGCCGTTGGCATCGATCACCTCGGGCACCACGACCGGACGCTTCGCCAGCGTAACCGTGCCTTCGTTCACCGGCAGGCCATAGAACGCCGGGCCGTTGAGCGCGGCAAAGGCCTCGAACCGGTCGAGTGCGCCCTCGGCCTCGAACACCGCGACATAGCTTTCCAGCGCGAAGGGGGCGTTGAACAGACCCGCGCAACCGCAGGCCGCCTCCTTCAGGTGCCTTGCATGCGGCGCGGTATCGGT
>NZ_JAZKVY010000165.1:0-379 GCF_036624925.1 Stenotrophomonas sp. A3_2 | reverse complement strand
CGCGTCAGACATTCATCGGTGCCCAAATGGTCGGGGACGGCCTGCGTCGCAGCTTGACATCGGCGCGCCTTCCACGGCGGCGTTACGCCGTCAGGTCATGCCGGGCGGCGCTCGGCTAGCGCCAGACACGAGAAGGGCGCGGCGCCAAGTGGTCGGGCATGATCACCGGCCGCGTGGACGGCGATGGGCGCAGGTTCTGACGCCGTCCACGCAACTCGGTCAGGCTCCATGACCATCGGGCCGCGGGGCACCGGCCTGCTTCGTCCTTGGAGCGGTCGGCGAAGCCTCGCCAGCCATGTCAGTGCTTGCGGACGAATTCCGCGCGCAGGACCAAGCCCTTGATGCCTTCGTAGCGGCAGTCGATTTCCTGAGCGTCGCC
>NZ_JAZKVY010000164.1:0-434 GCF_036624925.1 Stenotrophomonas sp. A3_2 | reverse complement strand
CGCGTCCGCAATCACGTCCAGATAACACCGGCACCCGGCCTTGAACGCGCCCCACGGATCGCCCCGCACCGCCCCATACGCCGCGTTGAACAGACGCACCTGGCGGGCGAGCTCCCGGCGATACACCGCCTCGAACAAATCCCGTTTCGATCCGAAATGGTGATAGAGCGAGCCCTTCGTCACCCCCGCCCGCGCCACGATCTCGTCGAGCGACGCCGCCTCATACCCCAGCGCGCCGAACGCCAGCGCGGCCTCCGCCACCAGCCGGTCACGCGCCCGCGGCGGCGCGGTTCTCTCCTCATCCATGGCCGCCACCCTACCCGCTTGCATGCCATACTCAAAGTATGGCATGCCTCCATACCGTAAGTATGGAGGCTCCGATGACCGCAGACCCACTCGCCGCGACGCTCGCCTACGCCGCCGCCAAGAACCGC
>NZ_JAZKVY010000016.1:0-336 GCF_036624925.1 Stenotrophomonas sp. A3_2 | reverse complement strand
GACGACAAGCTGATCTGGGACGTGGGCCATCAGGCCTATCCGCATAAAATCCTGACCGGCCGGCGGGACCGCATCCGCACCCTGCGCCAGGCCGGCGGGCTCTCCGGCTTCACCCGCCGGAGCGAGAGCGAATACGACCCGTTCGGGGCGGCGCATTCCTCCACCTCGATTTCGGCGGGCCTGGGCTTCGCGGTGGCCAACGACCTGAACGGCCACAAGGACCGGCACGTGGTGGCCGTGATCGGCGATGGCGCGATGAGCGCCAGCATGGCCTACGAGGCGATGAACAACGCCGGCGCCATGCGGAGCCGCCTGGTGGTGGTGCTGAACGACAAC
>NZ_JAZKVY010000163.1:0-40434 GCF_036624925.1 Stenotrophomonas sp. A3_2 | reverse complement strand
GCGGCTCTCCGGGTCAAGGGGGTCCCGGAGCGCTGGGTGCTGGGGGCGGTGGGCGTGCTGGTGCTGGGCATCAGCCTTTTCCAGATCGGCCACGGGTTTTACGGGCATCTGGGCCGCTTAGCGCTTGCCGGGCTTGGCCCGGCGCTACCCGCGCGTTTTCCGGTCGCGCCAGGCCATGCCCGGCGGATCATTCACCGTGAGATGGGGTCAGAGCCCCTTCGGGGATCTGACCCTTGGATCAGGCCTTGTCGCCACCACGGTCCACGCAGCCCCAGTTGAGGATGCGGGTGCCGGCGGGCAGCACGCGGCGGAAGAACGCCACCCGGCCCGGCTTCGGGTTCACCACCACCGGTGCCTTGGCCGCCAGCAGCAGCGGCAGGTCGGCGGTGCTGTCGGAGTAGGCGATATCAATATCGCCGTAGCCGCGCTCGCGCAGCATGCGCATTTTCTCTTCGTTGTGGCAGTGACGGGTTGGACCGACGCCGCCCAGCCGTGGGCCGACCTCGGTACCGATCACCGGCACATCCTGATGGGCCACGAAGGCCAGGATCGCGCGTGCAAGCTCCGGCGGCGCACCTGTGGCAACCACCACGCGGTCGCCCTTGGCCCGGTGCGCGGCGAACACCTCCAGCGCCTGCGGCAGCAGCTTGGCGCGCATCTGCGCCTCGTTGCGCAGCACATAGGCGTCGATCACCTTGTTGAAATCGCGCGCACGGTGCAGGCCGAAACTGCCGATCCACACGTAGACCGAAATGCCGGCACGACGGGTCGGCAGCAGCGCCACCATCGGCCCGGCGATCGGCGTGACCAGCAGCGCCGCCAGCATGCGCAACGGGTTGCGCTTGATCAGCGAGGCGAACAGATGGGTGCCCGAATCGCCGTCGTAGAGGGTGTGGTCGAAGTCGAAGACCACCAGCGGCGCATCCTCGCGCGGCGTCGGATAGTGCGTTTTCATGCCGCGAAGAATAGCTGACGCAGGCCCTCGCCCGGCTCTTCCACGCGCATGAAGGCCTCGCCCACCAGGAACGCGTGGATGCCGGCATCACGCATCAGCGCCACGTCCTGCGGCCCCAGGATGCCACTCTCGGTGACCAGCAGGCGGTCGCGCGGCACGGCCTGCTGCATGTCCAGCGTGGTCTGCAGCGACACCTCGAAGGTGCGCAGGTTGCGGTTGTTGATGCCGATCATCGGTGCCGGCACCTGCAGCGCACGCTCCAGTTCGTCGATGTCGTGCACTTCCACCAGCACGTCCATGCCCAGCGACAGCGCCAGTTCGGACAAGGTGGCCAGCTGGGTGTCGTCCAGCGCGGCCACGATCAGCAGGATGCAGTCGGCGCCCAGCACGCGCGCTTCGTACACCTGGTAGGCGTCGATCACGAAGTCCTTGCGCAGCACCGGCAGCGTGCAGGCCTCGCGGGCCTGCTGCAGGTAGGCGTCGGCACCCTGGAAGAAGTCCACGTCGGTCAGCACCGACAGGCAGCTGGCACCGCCGAATTCGTAGCTGACGGCGATGTCGGCCGGGCGGAAGTCCGGGCGGATCACACCCTTGGACGGGCTGGCCTTCTTCACCTCGGCGATCACCGCCGGGTCGCCATTGGCCACCGCCGCCTGCAGCGCGCGCACGAAGCCGCGTACCGGCGGGGCGCTGGCCGCGGCGGCCTGAAGCTCCTCGAGCGGGCGCTGGGCGCGGCGCTGGGCCACTTCTTCGGCCTTGCGGGCCAGGATCGTCTGCAGGATGTCGCTCATCGTCTTCGGGTCGGTGCGGGGGCGGTGAGGACGGCCATTATCGGGCCATCGACGGGGTCAGGCTGAACCGCGCGCTCAGGCAACCAGCGCGCGGGTGGTTTCCACATACTGCTGCAGGCGCTGGCGGGCGCTGCCATTGGCGATGGCGGCACGGGCACGGGCCAGGCCATCGCCGATATCGCTGGCCACGCCGGCAACGTACAGGGCGGCACCGGCATTGAGCGCCACGATGTCCAGCGCCGGGCCCGGCTCGTTGTCCAGCACCGCGCGCAGCATCTGGATGGACTGTTCCGGGCCGTCCACGCGCAGGTTGCGGCTGGCCGACATGGCGATGCCGAAGTCTTCCGGGTGGATCTCGTACTCGCGGACCTTGCCGTCGCGCAGCTCGCCCACCAGGGTGCCCGCCCCCAGCGAGATCTCGTCCATGTTGTCGCGGCCCCAGACCACCATCGCGCGCTCGGTGCCCAGTTCGCGCAGCACGCGGGCCTGGATGCCCACCAGATCGGGATGGAACACGCCCATCAGCACAGACGGCGCGCTGGCCGGATTGGTCAGCGGGCCGAGGATGTTGAAGATGGTGCGCACGCCCATCTCGCGGCGTACCGGCGCGACCACCTTCATCGACGGATGATGGATCGGCGCAAACATGAAGCCGATGCCGGTCCGCTCGATGGCCGCGGCCACCTGATCCGGCTGCAGTTCGATCACCGCGCCCAGCGCTTCCAGCGCATCGGCACTGCCGGACTTGGACGACACGCTGCGATTGCCATGCTTGGCCACGCGCGCGCCGGCGGCGGCCGCGACGAACATCGAGCAGGTGGAGATGTTGAAGGTGTGCGAGCCATCGCCACCGGTACCGACGATATCAACCAGGTTGGAGGTATCGGCCACCGGCACTGGCCGGGCGAATTCACGCATCACGGTGGCCGCCGCGGCGATTTCGTCCACGGTCTCCTTCTTCACGCGCAGGCCGGTGAGGATCGCGGCGGTCATCATCGGAGACACATCGCCGCGCATGATCTGCCGCATCAGGTCGACCATTTCGTCGAAGAAGATTTCGCGGTGCTCGATGGTGCGATGCAGGGCTTCCTGGGGGGAGAAGCTCATGGGTATGCTCCTTGGATCAGGCCGCCGGGCGCTGGAGGAAATTGCGCAGCAGCGCGTGGCCGTGTTCGGTGAGGATGGATTCGGGGTGGAACTGCACGCCTTCCACCGGGAACTGGCGGTGGCGCAGGCCCATGATCTCTTCGATCGAGCCGTCCTCGTTCTCGGTCCAGGCGGTCACTTCCAGGCAGTCGGGCAGACTGTTCTTGTCCACCACCAGCGAGTGGTAGCGGGTGGCCTGGTAGCGGTCCGGCAGGCCGGCGAACACGCCCTTGCCTTCATGGCGGATCGGCGAGGTCTTGCCGTGCATGATGTTGCCGGCGCGGATGACGGTGCCGCCGTAGACCTGGCCGATGCCCTGGTGGCCCAGGCACACGCCGAGGATCGGCGTGGTCGGGCCCAGGCGTTCGATCAGCTCCAGCGAAACGCCCGCTTCGTTGGGGGTGCACGGGCCGGGCGAAATGACGATGCGCTCGGGCTTCTGCGCGGCGATCTCGTCCACGCTCATCACATCGTTGCGCACCACCTTCACTTCGGCGCCCAGCGTCTGCAGGTACTGCACGAGGTTGTAGGTGAAGCTGTCGTAGTTGTCGATCATCCACAACATGGTCAGGTTCCGTCGCTTATCAGGAAAATGGCGTACACGTTTTCGGTGTAGGTGATGGGGCCGGCTTCAATGGATTCGGGCTCAGCGGGCGCGGGCGCGGAGGCGGGCGCGTAGCTGCCGGTCACCGAGATCCTGTCGAGGTCCCCGCCGTCCTCGCCCTGCTGGGGCCATTGCCCGGCCCGGATGCCGTAGGCGAAGTCCGGCGCCACATCGGAGATGCTGTACAGGCCACGCACTCTTGTTCCATAGGCCTTGGCCAGGCCCTGCGCGGACTCGCGGGTCTGGGCCGCTGCCTCGCCCTTGAGTTCGCGGCGCAGCGCCACTTCGCCCGAATAGGTCGGCGCCAGGCTGCTCACCTGTACGTTCTCGTTGGCCTTCAACGCCCCCAGCACATCCTGCATCGCCTTCACGCTGGCGAAGCTGGCACGCAGCTGGCGCGATACACGGGTACCGATGAAGACCTGCCGGTTCTGCTCATAGCGCGTGGCCGGGCCGATCCGCAGGTTGTCCGCACGCACGCTGCCGTCCACCGCCTTGTGCTGCTTGAACAGTGCCAGCACGCGGGCAACGTTGTCCTGCACGCGGCGGCGCGCGGCGTCGGCGTCCATGTCGGTCTCTTCGATGTTCAACTGCAGGCCGAACCGGTCCGGCATCACCGTGCGGCTGCCCTGCCCCTTCACCAGCAGGTGCGGCTGCGAGGGAATCGTGTTGGCCTGCGCCCACGCAGACGGGGCCATCGTGGCCAGCAGTGACGACCACAGCAATGCGCTCAGCAGCTTCATGCGGTACTCCTTGTCTTGAATGGGAACAGCGGAAGGTGCCGCGGCGCAGGCCACGGCACGGGGAGGATCACAGGCCCTTGGCGGCCTGGGCGACGGCGCGGAACAGCGCGCGGCCCTTGTTCATCGTCTCATCCCATTCCTTGTCCGGGTCCGAGTCGTAGACGATGCCGGCGCCGGCCTGCACGTACAGGCGGCCGTCCTTGATCACCGCGGTGCGGATCGCGATCGCGGTATCGGCATCGCCGTGCCAGCCGATGTAGCCGATGCTGCCGGCGTAGACATTGCGCTTGATCGGTTCCAGCTCGCGGATCACTTCCAGCGCGCGGATCTTCGGCGCGCCGCTGACCGTGCCAGCCGGGAAGGTGGCACGCAGCACGTCGGCATAGCTCAGGCCCGGCTGCAGCTGCCCGGTCACTTCGCTGACGATGTGCATCACGTGGCTGTAGCGTTCGATCACGAACTGCTCGCCCACCTCCACGGTACCTGCCTTCGAGACGCGGCCGGCATCGTTGCGGCCCAGGTCGATCAGCATCAGGTGCTCGGCGCGTTCCTTCGGATCGGCCAGCAGCTCGGCTTCCAGCGCCAGGTCCAGCTCGGGCGTGGCGCCACGCGGGCGGGTGCCGGCGATCGGGCGCACGGTGACTTCGCCGTCCTGAAGGCGTACCAGGATTTCCGGCGATGAACCGACCACCTGCAGGTCGCCGACATCCAGGAAGTACATGTACGGCGACGGGTTCAGCGCACGCAGCGCGCGGTACACATCCACCGGGCGCGCCTTGAACGGCACGCTCAGGCGCTGGCTGAGCACCACCTGGAAGATGTCACCGGCGCGGATGTATTCCTTGCTGCGCTGGACCGCATCGACGAAGCCTTCGCGGGTGAAGCCGGAGACGAAGTCGGACTCGTCCAGCACGTCGCTGTTGAGCGGTGCGGGATAACCGGCGCCGGGCGCGCGCAGCTTGGCAGTCAGCACATCCAGGCGTGCCTGGGCCTGCTCGAAGGCGCCCTCGACCCGTGGGTCGGCGTGCACGATCAGGTACAGCCGGCCCTTGAGATTGTCGAACACCGCCAGCTCGTTGGAATCCAGCAGCAGGATGTCCGGCGTGCCCAGCTCATCGCGGCCGGCCGGCGGGGCCAGGCGCGGCTCGATGTAGCCGATGCACTCGAAACCGAACCAGCCGACCAGGCCACCGGTGAAGCCCGGCAGGCCTTCCAGCTTCGGCACCGAGTGGGCGCTGCGCAGCGCCTCGACTTCGGCGAACGGGTCGGCCACTTCGCGGGTGTCCGCCACCTGGCCGTCTTCGCGCACAGTCAGCGTGTGGCCATGGAAGGCGTACACGCGACGCGCCGGCAGGCCGATGATCGAGTAACGACCAAAGCGCTCGCCGCCTTCGACGGATTCAAACAGGTAGGTATTGGGGCCGTCGGCGAGCTTCAGATAGACCGAAAGCGGCGTGTCCAGGTCGGACAGCACTTCACGGACGACGGGAATGTGGGTGTGGCCTTCAGCGGCCTGCTGCTGAAACTGAGCGTGCGAGTTCAAGACGACTTTCCTTCCGGGACACAGCGTTATGGGGGCGGACGACGGCAACGGGCCACCATCGCCACCAACGGCGTGCGGAAGAAAGGGTATGCGGGGTCGTCAGGCTGGACACCCCCTGACTGTATCGCAGCCGGGGCGGGAGGGGAACCCTGGGAAACTGAACCACGGGAAAGCACAGGGCTCATGGCGGGGACCGGTGGGGGACCGGCGCGGGAACCGGTGGAGTCGACTGTTAGTCGACTGCTCTTCGTCCCGACGGTAAAACCGGCGCTACACGCGTAAGTCGACTAACAGTCGACTCTACCCCGCCTACCCCGCCAGCAACGGGCAACCGACCGGCAGGTGCATGCGCACCCTGCCCGGCACGCACTCGATGCGGAACTGGCGGGCCTGGACTGGTTCGCCGTCCAGGTTGAGGGTCAACGGGCGCTCGGACTCCACCTGCAGCCACGGCAGCCGCGCACGCGTGGCCAGCTGTTCCAGCGCCGCCTGGGTGCCCGACTTCAGCATCTGGCCGAGCGTGGCGGTGACCTCACCCTCCAGTTCCGGAAGCACGGTGACATCCAGCAGCCCATCGTCGATCATGGCCTGCGGGCACAACTGCTGGCCACCGCCGGCCTGCCGGCCATTGCCGATGCCCAGGGCGATGAAGTCGCCTTCCCACGCGAAATCCGGGCCGGACAGCCGCGCGGTGATCGGCTCGATGCGGCCCAGCTTGGCGATGCCGGTGATCACATAGGCCAGCCCGCCCAGCATCTTCTTCAGGCCGGCATCGGTCTCCACCGTCACCTGCGTGCCGAAGCCACCGCTGGCGAGATTGGCGCACCACCATTGCGTGCCATCGGCGTCCACGCGCAACAGGTCAATGGCGTGCGGCGTCGCCTGCCCGATCAAGGCGAAGGCCTCCTTCGGCTCAGTGGGAATGCCGGCAGCAGTCGCGAAATCGTTGGCGGTCCCCATCGGAATCAGCGCCAGCGAGGGCAGCGCATCTGCCGGCTCCTCACGATGTGCCAGTGTCTCGGCCACCGCACTGAGCGTGCCATCGCCACCGGCGGCCACGATCACGTCCACGCCATGATCGATCGCCTCGGCCACGTAGCGTTCGGCGTCACCGTCTTCCCAGGTCACCCGCACTTCCAGCTGCACGCCCTGTCCGCGCCAATGGCCGACGGCGTCGCGCAACTCATCGTTGCCGGCGGATTTGCCGTTGAGGATCAGGCGCCAGCGCGGGGTGGTCATGCAGAGCTTCCAGGGATGCGGTGGCACAGGCTAGCAATGCGCTGTTTGCCCGCGGTGAATGTCACGCAGATGTCATTCAGCTGCTGGAGAATGGGAGTCCATAGCAGGGACGACGGATGGAGGCAGGATCAGCCTCCCGCGCATGCAGCGAGGCCACGCCAGTGATTGGCGTGGCCTTTTTTTTGCCGGCCGTAGATCCACGCCATGCGTGGATGCATTTCACGTCAACCGTTGGCGAAATCGTGCAGCGCCTGGCCCTGCAGCCGGTACACGGTCCACTCGTCCTGCGGCTTTGCGCCGGCGGCGGTGTAGAACTCGATGGCCGGGGTGTTCCAGTCCAGCACCGACCATTCGAAACGACCGCAGCCTTCGGCCACGGCCTGGCGGGCGATGTACTTCAGCAGTGCCTTGCCGGCGCCGCCGCCGCGCTTCTCCGGGCTGATGTAGAGGTCTTCCAGGTAGATGCCCTTGCGGCCCAGCCAGGTGGAGTAGTTGTAGAAATACACCGCATAGCCGATGGCCTCACCGTCGGCTTCGCAGATCAACGCGCGGGCAGTCGCATCGGCACCGAACAGGCTTTCGGCAATACCGATCTCATCGGTCTGCACCGAATGCTCGGCCTTCTCGTAGATGGCCAGTTCGCGGATGAAGCGCAGGATCAGGCCAGCGTCGGCCACGGTGGCCGGGCGGATGTTCAACACGGCCACCGTACCCATGGCTCAGCCCCTTGCCGCAGCAACGTTCGCGCGCATCTGCGCGATCACGTCCTGGTAGCTGGTCCTGGCGTTGAAGATGGCCGAACCGGCAACGAAGGTGTCAGCGCCGGCGGCGGCGATCTCACCGATGTTGTCGGCTTTCACGCCACCGTCGATCTCCAGGCGGATGTCCTTGCCGCTGGCATCGATCATCTTGCGCACCACGCGCAGCTTGTCCAGCGCCGAGGGGATGAAGGCCTGGCCGCCGAAGCCCGGGTTGACCGACATCAGCAGCACCAGGTCCAGGTCATCCAGCACCCAGTCGAGGATGTCCACCGGGGTGGCCGGATTGAGCACGATGCCCGGCTTGCAGCCCAGCGAGCGGATCAGCTGGATGGTGCGGTGCACGTGGCGGCTCGCCTCCGGATGGAAGCTGATGTAGGTGGCACCGGCCTCGGCGAAGTCCGGGATGATGCGGTCCACCGGCTCGACCATCAGGTGCACGTCGATCGGCGCGGTCACGCCGTGCTTGCGCAGCGCCTGGCAGACCATCGGGCCGATGGTCAGGTTCGGCACGTAGTGGTTGTCCATCACGTCGAAGTGGACCCAGTCCGCGCCGGCGGCGAGGACGTTGTCGACTTCCTCGCCGAGACGGGCGAAGTTGGCAGAGAGAATGGACGGGGCGATGAGGCAGTTGGACATGGCCGGGGCCTTCGGAACGGGGAAAGGATTCTCCCGCCCGCAGGCGGGACTGTCGGATCAGCGCTTGCGCAGGGTCTTGATGCGGTCGTAGGCGGCGTTGATGCGCCGC
The DNA here is from genome assembly GCF_036624925.1 of Stenotrophomonas sp. A3_2. Lineage (NCBI taxonomy): Bacteria > Pseudomonadati > Pseudomonadota > Gammaproteobacteria > Lysobacterales > Lysobacteraceae > Stenotrophomonas > Stenotrophomonas sp. A3_2. The sequence continues at coordinate 31,907 of NZ_JAZKVY010000163.1, read as the reverse complement.
GACTTCTGCTCGGCCTGCTGCTGCAGCTCGGGGGCGGCGCCGCCAAGCTTGTCGGGGTGGTACTGCGAGATCAGCTTTCGGTAGGCGCGCTCGATCTCGGCATCGGTGGCCTCGGAGGTCAGCCCCAGCTCCCGGTACGGGTTCTCCTTGTTCAGGCGGAACCAGTCCGAATCAAAGGCATGGCCGATCAACAGGCCGACTACCGCGCCGAACAGCGGATTGGGCCGGAACAGCAGGGCCCCGGCGATGAAACCGAGCAGTTTTCCGTACCAGCGCATGGCGCCCCAGGGTCGACCGGCGAAATGGATGCTCATTTTACGTCACAGCGGGCCCGGACCGCTTTACACTAGGCCGCCCGCTGGTCAGCGGGCCCGCCGGGTCCGCTGGGCAGCCGTATCGACAACGCCCCAGGAGTGCCCGTGCCAACCACGCTGTTGCAATCCGATCTCCCCGGCCTGCCCTTGCGCCATCGCGGCAAGGTGCGTGATGTGTTCGATATCCCGCGCGAGCGGCTGCCTGCAGGGACGCCGCCGGGCGACTACCTGCTGATGGTGGCCACCGATCGCCTGTCGGCGTTCGACGTGGTCCTGCCCGACCCGATCCCGGGCAAGGGCGAGATGCTCTGCCTGGTCTCCAACTTCTGGTTCGCCAAGACCGCGCACCTGATGCCCAACCACCTGACCGGCATCGACGTGGCCAGCGTGCTGCCCGAAGGCGTGGACCCGGCCCTGTATGCCAAGCGCGCGGTGGTCACCCGCAAGCTGAAGCCGGTGCCGGTGGAAGCGATCGCCCGCGGCTACCTGATCGGCAGCGGCTGGAAGGATTACCAGCGCACCGGCAAGGTCAGCGGCATCGATCTGCCCGACGGCCTGCGCCAGGCCGAGCAGCTGCCCGAGCCGATCTTCACCCCCTCGACCAAGGCCGCCGTCGGCGACCACGACGAGAACATCGATTTCGACGCGATGGTGAAGCAGGTCGGTGCGGACCTGGCCGAGCGCGTGCGCGACGCCACCCTGCGCATCTACAAGTTCGCCGCCGATTACGCCCGCGAACGCGGCATCCTCCTCGCCGACACCAAGTTCGAGTTCGGTACCGACGCCGATGGCCGCCTGTACATCATGGACGAGATGCTGACGCCGGATTCCTCGCGTTACTGGCCGGCCGACGAGTACGAAGTGGGTACCAGCCCGCCGAGCTACGACAAGCAGTTCGTGCGCGATTACCTGGAGACGCTGGACTGGGGCAAGACCGCCCCGGGCCCGACCATCCCGGCCGAGATCATCGAGCGCACCCGCGCCAAGTACGCCGAGGCACTGCAGCGCCTGGCCGGGATCAGCGTCGACTGATCCGCCTGCGCCCCCGGCCGGACAGGCGGGGGCACTCTGAAGGGGTAGTGCCGGCCGCTGGCCGGCTACCTCGGCGAATCCGCAGCCAGGCATGGCCTGGCTCTACTGTCGGCCCTGGCGGGAGTATGCTGGCCGCATGCAGACATCCACCGAGCTTGCGCGGCCGATCGACCGCTATTTCGCCAGCTACTCCGACGACCATCGCAATGTGATCAACCAGCGCATCCACGTGGTGGCGGTTCCGGCGATCCTGTGGTCGGTGGTGGCCCTGCTGTGGTGCCTGCCGCCGCTGATCACCTGGTTCCAGTACGGCATCTGGTCGGCGTTCGCGATGTTCAGCGCCTGGTGCTTCTACAACAAGCTGTCGCGCCCGCTGGGCATCGGCATGCTCATCCAGTTCTTCGTGTTCGGCTGCCTGTGCCGCCTGCTGGAGGCCGAGATCGGCCTGCATGCGCTGCGCTGGCTGGCGGTGGGCGTGTTCGTGGTGGCCTGGGTCGCGCAGTTCATCGGCCACACGTTCGAGGGTCGCAAGCCCAGCTTCCTGACCGACCTGACCTACCTGCTGATCGGCCCGGCCTGGGTGATGGCCAAGTTCTATCGCAAGCTCGACTGGCGCTACTGATCGCGGGCGGCCGACAGCGGCCGTCGTTTCCTGAACGGGCGAATTCCATCACCCACACTCCACGGTGGCCCTGCCAGCCTGCGCCGGTGACTCGCTCCCCGCTTCCCGTCCGTTGACGGCAGCCCCTGTGCGACAGGGCCTGCGGTCTCCCTGCGTGGGCGTAGGGTGTCCCCCGAGAGCAACCCGGGAGGGACCGCAGGAACGTGATGTTGCGCCGCAGAAAAAATGAATCAGCGAACGTTACATGCAATTGATCGCTGTTCGATGGGTTTCAGCGACATTTCGCAGCCTGTTATCCTCCCTGACCTGCTCGTGAATCATGGATTCCCTGCATGCTCCCCAGCCTGCCCCTGCTGCTGGCCCTGCCGTTCCTGATGGCAGCGGCTGTTGCGGCCTTCCCCCGTAGTTCGCGCTCGACTGCTGCCTGGCTGGCGGCGCTGGCGCCGTTGGGCGGGCTGGCCATCCTCGGCTGGCTCACGCCGTCCGTGCTCGATGGCCAGGTGGTTCGCACCCTGGTGCCCTGGCTGCCACAGATCGGCCTGGACTTCACCCTGCGCCTGGACGGGCTGGCCTGGATGTTCGCCGGGCTGGTGCTCGGCATCGGCGCCCTGGTGGTGCTGTATGCGCGCTACTACCTGAGCCAGCAGGACAACGCGCACCGCTTCTACTGCTACCTGCTGCTGTTCATGGGCGCCATGCTGGGGATGGTGCTGTCGGGCAACCTGCTGTTGCTGATGATCTTCTGGGAGATGACCAGCATCAGCTCGTTCCTGCTGATCGGCTTCTGGTCGCACCGCCAGGACGCCCGCGAAGGCGCACGCATGGCGCTGGTGATCACCGGTGGCGGTGGCCTGGCCCTGCTCGGTGGCGTGCTGCTGATCGGCCGCATCGTCGGCAGCTTCGACCTGGACGTGGTGCTGGCCGCTGGCGAGCAGATCCGCGCCAGCGCGCTGTACCCCTACGCCCTGTTCCTGGTACTGGCCGGCATCTTCACCAAGAGCGCGCAGTTCCCGTTCCACTTCTGGCTGCCGCACGCGATGGCGGCGCCGACCCCGGTCTCGGCGTACCTGCACTCGGCCACCATGGTAAAGGCCGGCGTGTTCCTGCTGGCGCGGCTGCATCCGGCACTGGCCGGCAGCGACCTGTTCTTCTACACGGTCAGCGGCATCGGCGCACTGACCCTGCTGATCGGCGCCTGGAATGCGATCTTCCAGCACGATCTGAAGGGCCTGCTGGCGTACTCGACCATTTCCCATCTGGGCCTGATCACCCTGCTGTTCGGCCTGTCCACGCCGATGGCGGTGGTGGCCGGTGTGTTCCACATCCTCAACCACGCCACCTTCAAGGCCTCGCTGTTCATGGCCGCCGGCATCATCGACCATGAGACCGGCACCCGCGACATGCGCAAGCTGGGCGGCCTGCGCAGGCTGATGCCGTTCACCAGCGCGCTGGCGATCATTGCCTCGCTGGCGATGGCCGGCATCCCGCTGCTCAACGGCTTCCTGTCCAAGGAAATGCTGTTTGCCGAGGCGATCACGGCCGGCGGCCCGGGGATCATGCGCACGGCGGTGTCGATCGCCGCGCTGCTGGCCGGCGTGTTCGGCGTGGCCTACAGCCTGCGCTTCGTGCACGACACCTTCTTTGGCCCCGGCCCGCACGACCTGGACCGCGTGCCGCATGAGCCGCCGCGCTGGATGAAGGTACCGGTGGAACTGCTGGTGGTGATCTGCGTGGCAGTAGGCATCGCCCCGGCACTGACCGTGGCGCCGGTGCTGCATGCCGCTGCGGCGTCGATCCTCGGCAGTGCCATGCCCGAGTACAGCCTGGCGGTATGGCACGGCTTCAACCTGCCGCTGGCGATGAGCGCCATCGGCGTGGTCGGCGGTGTGGCGCTGTACTTCGGCCTGCGCAAGATGATCAACCTGCATGCCGTGACCAATGTCAGCACTGGCCGCAATGTGTTCCATGCACAGCTGGACGCCGTGTCCGCACTGGCCATGCGCCTGACCAACGGCATCGCCAATGGCAGCCTGCAGCGCATGCTGCTGGGCCTGGTGCTGGTGGCGATCATGGTCGCCGCCGCGCCGTTCGTGGCCAATCCGGCCTCGCCGAACTGGACCGCGCCGCAGCCGGTTCCCCTGCTGGGCTGGGCGCTGTGGCTGGTGATGATGGCCTGTGCGGGCGCCACCCTGCGCATCTACAAGCAGCGCCTGCTGGCGGTGCTGCTGGTCGGCGGCGTCGGCCTGATGGTGGCGCTGACCTTCGTGTTCCTGTCCGCACCCGACCTGGCCCTGACCCAGCTGCTGGTGGAGATGGTCACCCTGGTGCTGATGCTGCTGGGCATGAACTACCTGCCGGCGCAGTCCGGGCCGGAACGTCCGCGCTGGCGCAAGCGCCGCGATGCGGTGATCGCGATCATCGCCGGCGCCGGCCTGGGTGCGCTGGCCTATTCGGCGATGACCCTGCCGCCGAACACCATGGCCGGCGAACTGCTCGCCCGTGCCCTGCCCGAGGCCTATGGCCAGAACGTGGTCAACGTGATCCTGGTCGACTTCCGCGGCTTCGATACCTTCGGCGAGATCACCGTGTTCGGCATCGCCGCGCTGGTGGTGCATGCCCTGCTGCGGCGCACGCGGATGGCACCGGAGCAGATCATGCCCGGCCCTCCGATCAAGCTGCCGGTACCAGCCGACCTGGCCCAGATCATGTTCCCGCTGACCCTGACCGTATCGATCTTCCTGTTCCTGCGCGGCCACAACGCGCCGGGTGGTGGCTTCATCGCCGGCCTGGTGCTGGCGGTGCCGCTGCTGATTCAGTACGTGATCCAGGGCACCGCATCGGTGGAATCGCGCTTCGGCTTCGATTACATCCGCTGCATCGGCATGGGCCTGCTGATCGCCCTGCTCAGCGGCAGTGCCTCGATGCTTTTCGGCGTGCCGTTCCTCACCAGCGGCCACCTCGATCTGCACCTGCCGCTGATCGGCGACGTGCCGCTGGCCAGTGCGATCGGTTTCGACATCGGCGTCTACCTGGTGGTGTTCGGCGGCGCCATGCTGATGCTGTCGATGATGGGCACGATCAAGCCCTCGCGTACCCGCACCGCCCGCAAGGGCGAGATCGACCTGCAACGCCGTTCGGCCCGCACCGGGGAGATGCACTGATGGAACTGGCCCTTGCGACCGCGATCGGCGTGCTGACCGCCATCGGCATCTACCTGCTGCTGCGCGCGCGCAGCTTCGATGTGATTCTCGGCATGACCTTCCTGTCCTACGCCACCAACCTGCTGATCTTCGCCGGTGGCCGCGTGGTGCTGGGCAAGGCGCCGGTGCTGCAGGAGGGCGTGGACAGCCACCTCGGCAACTACACCGATCCGCTGCCACAGGCGCTGGTGCTGACCGCGATCGTGATCGCCTTCGCGATGACCGCAGTGAGCATCGTGCTGGCCATGCGCAGCCGCAGCGACAACCACAGCGACCATGTGGACGCCCACGAGCCCGACGATGACCTGCAGGATGAGCGCGTGCCGCCGCGCCAGGGCGAGGACCGCGCATGAACCACCTGGTGATCCTGCCGATCCTGATTCCCCTGCTGGGCGCTGCGCTGTCGCTGTTCGTCGAACATCGCCGCTACGGCCCCAGGGTGCAGCGCGGCGTCGCGTGGACCGCGCTGTCGGCGCTGGCGCTGGCGGTGGGCCTGCTGTTCGCGTCGACCGCGGGCGGTGACATCAATGTCTACCTGCTGGGCGACTGGCCGTCGCGGCTGGGCATCGCGCTGGTGGCCGACCGGCTGTCGGCGTGGATGCTGCTGACCACCCTGCTGCTGGCCATTCCCTGCCTGCTGCACGCCTGCTCGGGTTGGGACCGCCGCGCACCGCACTTCCATGCGCTGTTCCAGTTCCAGCTGGTCGGCCTCAACGGTGCATTCCTGACCGGCGACATCTTCAACCTGTTCGTGTTCTTCGAGGTGATGCTGATCGCCTCCTACGGCCTGCTGCTCAGTGGTGGCCGCGGCCTGCGCATGCGCATCGGCCTGCACTACGTGGTGTTCAACGTCACCGCCTCGACCCTGTTCCTGATCGCGCTGGGCCTGCTGTACGCCACGCTGGGTTCGCTGAACATGGCCGAGCTGTCGCAGCGCATCGCCGAAGTACCGCCGGCGCAGCTGACCCTGGTGAAGGCGACGATGGGCCTGTTGCTGCTGGTGTTCTGCGCCAAGGCCGCGCTGATGCCGCTGTACCTGTGGCTGCCGGAAGCCTATTCGCGTGCGCCAGCAGCGGTGGCTGCGCTGTTCGCGATCATGACCAAGGTCGGCCTGTACTCGGTGCTGCGCATCCAGATGCTGTGGTTCGGCGATGACGCAGGCGCGATGGCCGGCTATGGCCGCGACTGGCTGCTGTGGGCCGGCGTGGCGACGCTGGTGCTCGGTGGCCTGGGTGCACTGGCCGCGACCCGCCTGCGCGTCCTGATCTCGTACCTGGTGATCGTGTCGGCGGCCACGCTGTTCATCGCCTTCTCGGTGGGCACGCCGCAGGTACTCTCGGCGGGCCTGTACTACCTGCCGCACAGCAGCTTCGTCGCCGCCGCGCTGTTCCTGATCGCCGACCTGATCCGCCGTCGTCGCGGCGGTGCCAGCGACCGCAAGGAAGTGGTGGCACCGATGCCGGGCAAGGAAACCCCAGCGGTGCTGTTCCTGATCGGGGCAGTGTCGGTGGCCGGCCTGCCGCCACTGTCCGGCTTCCTGGCCAAGGCCGCGCTGCTGGCCGGCATGCCGGCGCAGTACACCGGGCCGGTCTGGACCGCCGTGCTGGTCAGCAGCCTGCTGGTGATCATGGGCCTGACCCGCGGCGGCATCCGCCTGTTCTGGCGCGTGCCACCGGTCGATCCAGAAGCACCGAAGCCGCGCAAGGCTCCCCTGCGCCGGGTAGAGCTCTACGCCGCCTGCCTGCTGCTGGCCTACGGCATCGGCATGACCCTGGCCGCTGCACCGTTGATGCGCTACACCGACGCCACCGCCGCACAGCTGCGGCATCCCAGCGAGTACGTGCAGCAGCTGCGCGCGACCACGCCGGAGATCCGCCAGCCATGACTGCCCAGCACTCCCTGTTCCGTCGCCTGATTCCCTCGCCGATGCTCAGCATCATGGTGGTGGCGTTCTGGCTGCTGATGTCCGACAGCTTCACCCTCGGCCAGATCGTGCTGGGGCTGGTGCTGGGCGTGGTGGTGCCGCTGTTCGCCGCGCGCCTGGACCGCGAGTTCGCGCGCATCGGCACCCTGCGGCCGCTGCCCAGACTGGTGTGCGTGACCCTGTGGGACATCCTGATGTCCAACATCCGCGTCGCCCTGCAGGTGCTGGGCCCGGAGAAGAACATCCACCCGGGCTTCATCTGGCTGCCGCTGGACATCGCCAACATCCACGGCATCGCCGCGCTGACCAGCATGATCACCCTGACCCCGGGCACGGTCTCGGCCGCGCTCAGCGACGACCGCAAGTTCCTGCTGGTGCATGTGCTGCACCTGGAGGATCCACAGGACCTGATCGATACGATCAAGCGCCGTTACGAGGCGCCGTTGATGGAGATCTTCCCATGACCGGTTTTGAAGTCATCCAGACCACCCTGGTGGTGTGCATGCACGTGGTCGGCCTGGCCATGCTGCTGGCCACCTGGCGCCTGCTGCGCGGGCCGACCGTGCCCGACCGCATCCTCGCACTGGACACCCTGTCGGTGACCGCGATCGCCGAGCTGATGCTGTTCGGCATGTACCTCAATTCACCGATCTACTTCGAGGCGGCGTTGATCATCGCCATGCTCGGCTTCGGCAGCACCGTGGTGCTGAGCAAGTTCGTGCTGCGCCGGGACATCGTCGAATGATCACTGCCATCCAGATCGGCCTGTCGATCCTGCTGCTGTTCGGCTGCTTCTTCATCCTGGTGGGCGCACTGGGCCTGGTGAAGCTGTCGACCTTCTTCAAGCGCCTGCACGCGCCGACCAAGGCCAGCACGCTGGGCGTGGGCTGCGTGCTGGTGTGCTCGGTCTGCTACCACATCTTCCTCGGCCAGGACCCGCAGCCGCGCGAGCTGCTGATCACCGTGTTCCTGTTCATCACCGCACCGATCAGCGCGCACATGATGGCCAAGGCCGCGCTGTCGCTGCTGATGGAGACCCGCCCCACCCTGCCGGGCAACGAACGTGCCGCCGAGGAGCAGCTGCCACCGCCGGAACCGGTGCGGGAAGAAGAAATCACGCAGAACCGGTAGAACCGGCCGCTGGCCGGCAATGTGACGCCCGGTAGGTGCCGACCGCTGGTCGGCACGAACAGCAGCCGAGCATGGGCTCGGCTCTACAGCGCCGGTGCGCCGACCAGCAGCAGTTCCAGCACGAACCAGCCGACAAACGCGACCAGCAGGATCACACCTTCGCCGCGGCTGATCTTCAGGTCGCCACGCAGCATCGGGTACAGCACCAGCGCGAACGCCAGCAGCGCCGGCAGTTCCAGGCGCACGAACGAGGCCGGCAGCGCCAGCGGCTGCAGCACGGCCATCGCACCGATCACCAGGAGCAGGTTGACCACGCTGGAACCCAGCACGTGGCCCAGCACCATGTCGCCATGCCCGCGACGCGCGGCGGCGATGGCGGTGGCCACCTCCGGCAGTGCGGTACCGATCGCCACCGGCAGCAGGCCGACCAGCAGCGGCGTCCAACCCAGGGCGACGCCAAAGTCGGCGGCGGCGCCCACCACCAGGCGCGCGCCCCAGTACAGCGCCAACGCGGCAATCAGCACGCGCAGCACGTTCAACGGCAGGCTGGTGCGGCTCAGTGCGGACTCGGCGATGGCCACCTGCACCTCCGCGCTCTCGCTGCGACCACGGCGCAGCAGCAGCACCTGCACCACGATGAAGCCGGCCAGCAGTATGCCGCCCTCCCAACGTGCCAGGCCGCCATCAAGCCCGAACAGGATCAGCAGCACACCTGCCGCCAGCAGCGACCACCACAGCACCGTCTGCAGGCGCGCGCGCAGCAGCAGGGGCGCAGCCATGGCCGCCACGGCCAGGGTCAGGCCCAGGTTGGTGATGCTGCTGCCGACCGCATTGCCCAGCGCCAGTTCTGGCTGGCCCACCGCCAGCGCGCGCGCGTTGACTGCCAGCTCCGGCAACGAGGTGGCCACCCCGAGCAGCAGCAGCCCGGCAGTGAATGGGCTGGCCCCGAAACGCTGGGCCAGGCCGGACACGGCCTTGACGATGGAGTCCCCGCCCAGCGCCAGCAGCAGCAGGCCGAGCAGGAACCAGGCAATGGCAATGGCGATCATCGAGCACTCCCCCAGCAATGGTGGCGCGATTCTACGCGTGGCCCGAGCGCATGGCTGGGCGGTGGATCAAGGATCAGCCACAGCCTTCGGCGTAATCGACCTGTGGGGTCTTGCCGACGCGCCAAGCACTGACCCGACCATCAGCGCCGAGCGCGAAGTCGATGACCGCACCACCCTCCTGCGCCGGGCGCACGCGCAGGTGCTGGGCCTTCTCGTCATACTTGTCGGGGCCGACGTCCGCGCGCTCGGGATACAGCACCTGCAGCTCACCCAGGGTCATGCCGACCTTGCCACCGCCCGGTGCGGTGATGGCGGCGCTGCGCACGTCGTAGCGCACCAGCTTGCGGCCTTCGATCATCAGGCGCGGATCTTCGGCATCCTGCGGGCGCAGGAAGTAGCAGCCGTCGTTGCTGTCGTCAGCCGGCAGCGGCTTGCCGGCCGCATCGGTGCCCAGACCCTGCAGCGGCGTGCCGAAGCCACTGCGGACCTCGGCGATGCCGGCGCCCAGCGCGGCGCCACCGAAGCCATCCAGGCGCGCGGGACTGTCCTCGCGACGGTCATTGGCTGGACGGGCGGCCAGGTCGGGATCCGTCGACTGCGCAGGCCCGGTCGCCGAGGCGGTTTCCGCCGGGGTGTCGCTGCCGCTACCGGCCGCCCCCTGCTTGTCGGGGCCCGCACTGCAGGCGGCGAGCGAAAGGAGCAACAGACCAGCAATCGGGAGGTGCTTCATCGGTGCGGTTCCCTGGCACGAAGATGGCTGCACGCTAACCCATCCGGTGTGCAGGCGCTGCATTGTCATCGCGGTTTCATCGCCCTCGTTCAGGCTCGGCGAGCACCGATCTGGCCGTCCCTTCCATGCAACCGCGCAAGACCGATCTCGCCCGAACCGCGCTGCAGGCCCACCGCGCGCCGCTGGACATGCGCCAGCGCCGGCTGCTGATCCTGTGCGACGGCCAGCGTACCGTCGCCGACCTGACCGGTCTGCTTGGACAGGATGCGCCGGCGATGGTCATCCAGCTGGTGCAGGCGGGCTATCTTGCGACCGGCACGGCAACGGCGGCGGCACCCCCTCACGCCGCTGCCGAACCGGCCAATGCGGCGCTGGTGAAGGTGCCAACGAACGCCAGCGCCACGCCGGTCGAACGTCGCCGTTCGCTGGTGGCAGCGCGCATCTACCTGCTGGGTATCCTGGAAATGCAGCGGCATCCGCAGGCAGCGGCGCTGTTCCGCGATCTGCAGCAGGCGCGTGCGGAGGATGAGGTGCTGCAGCGGCTGCAGTCGGCGATGCAACTGCTGCCCGCGTTGACTTCGGATGGCTATTGCCAGCGCGTGCGCCAGCGCCTGCTGGAGGCGTTGCCGCTGGAGCATTGCGACGCCTTCGCCGAGGTGGCGTAAGCGCAGGTTCCGGCGCATCGTGCCGACCAACGGTCGGCACCCACCACGCTAGCGGGACGACCGGAAATTGTTGCGCAGGCCGTTCCAGCACTGCTGGTAGTCGCCCTGACGGTGGCCGGCGGCCAGTGCCTGTGCGGTCGGGCGGATCACCGCGCGGGTCTCGAACATGAAGGCCATCGTGTCCTTGATGACATCGGCCTTGGAAAGGTCGGCATTGGACGCCTTGTCGAAGGTCGGTGCATCCGGGCCGTGGCCGCTCATGCAGTTGTGCAGCGACGCGCCGCCCGGCACGAAGCCTTCGGCCTTGGCATCGTAGGCGCCATGCACCAGGCCCATGAACTCGCTGGCGATGTTGCGGTGGAACCACGGCGGACGGAAGGTGTTCTGCGCCACCAGCCAGCGCGGCGGGAAGATCGCGAAGTCCATGTTGCTGGTGCCCGGGGTGTCGCTGGGCGAATGCAGCACCAGGAAGATCGACGGATCCGGGTGGTCGTAGCTGATCGAACCGATGGTGTTGAAGCGACGCAGGTCGTAGCGGTACGGCGCGTAATTGCCGTGCCAGGCCACCACGTCCAGCGGTGAATGGTCGATCGGTGCACGCCACAGGCGGCCTTCGAACTTGGCGATCAGTTCGAAGTCGCCATCCACATCCTCGAACGCCGCATGTGGGGTTTCGAAGTCGCGCGGATTGGCCAGGCCGTTGGATCCGATCGGGCCGAGGTCGGGCAGCTTCAGCAGCGCACCGTAGTTCTCGCAGATGTAGCCACGGCTCGGGCCATCGGGCAGTTCAACGCGGAAGCGCACGCCGCGCGGGATCACCGCGATCTGCTGCGGCTCGATCTCGATCACGCCCAGCTCGGTCAGCAGGCGCAGCGCGCCCAGCTGCGGCACGATCAGCAGCTCGCCGTCGGCGTCGTAGAAGTAGCGGCCAACCATGTCGCGGTTGGCAGCGTATAGGTGGATGCCCACGCCGGCATGCGCATCGGGCGAGCCGTTGCCACCCATCGTGTACAGGCCTTCGACAAAATCTGTCGGCAGCTCCGGCAGCGGCAGCGGGCTCCAGCGCAGCTGGTTTGGCGAGGCCGGCTGAGCGCCGAAATCACACTGCAGCTGCGACTGCGCGAAGGGGGTGAACTCGCCATGGGCCACCGCCGGGCGGATCCGGTACAGCCAGCTACGGCGGTTGCTGCCGCGCGGCGCGGTGAAGGCGGTGCCGGTCAACTGTTCGGCGTACAGGCCGTGGGCCACCTTCTGCGGTGAGTTCTGTCCGACCGGCAGCGCGCCGGCGACGGCCTCGGTGGCGAATTCGTTGCCGAAGCCGGACTGGTAGCCGCGGGCGGTGATGGCGGGGGACATGGGAACTCCAGAGATTGCCGGCCAGCGGCCGGCACTACCATTCGGACAGGCAATGTCGACCGGAAGCCGACATTGCCTGCAGACCTTACAGCACGCCGCGGCGGATCTGGTCGCGCTCGATGCTCTCGAACAGCGCGGTGAAGTTGCCTTCGCCGAAGCCTTCGTTGCCCTTGCGCTGGATGATCTCGAAGAAGATCGGGCCGATGCAGTTCTGGGTGAAGATCTGCAGCAGCTTGCGCTGGTGGGTTTCCGGATCGGCATCGATCAGGATCTTGTTCTTGGCCAGGCGCGGCACGTCTTCACCGTGGTTCGGCACGCGCTGGTCGATCACCTCGAAGTAGGTCTCCGGCGTATCCAGGAAGTCCACGCCCTGCGCGCGCATCGCTTCGACGGTCTCGTAGATGTTCTCGGTGAAGCAGGCGATGTGCTGGATGCCCTCGCCCTTGTACGCGTCCAGGTACTCGTTGATCTGGCTCTTCGGGTCGGACGATTCGTTCAGCGGGATGCGCACGATGCCGTCCGGTGCGGTCATCGCCTTGGACACCAGGCCGGTCTTCAGGCCCTTGATGTCGAAGTAGCGGATCTCGCGGAAGTTGAACAGGCGCTCGTAGTAGTCCGACCACTGCTGCATGTTGCCGAAGTACAGGTTGTGGGTCAGGTGGTCGATGAAGGTCAGGCCGAAGCCCACCGGGTGCAGGTCGGCCCCTGCGATCGGCTCGTAGTCGCCGTCGTAGATGCTGCCGGCCGCGCCGTAGCGGTCGACCAGGTACAGCATGCAATCGCCGATGCCCTTGATGACCGGGGCGCTGACCGCCTTGCTGTCCGCCTTGAAGGCGATGGCTTCGGCACCGTTGCCCAGCGCGGTCTGGTAGACCTCCTGGCCCGGCTTCTTGAAGCGGATGGCGAAGCCGCACGCGCACGGACCGTGCTTCTCGGCGAAGTCGGCGGCGAACGAATCGGGGTCTTCATTGACCAGGAAGTTGACGTCGCCCTGGCGATAGACGGTAATCGGACGCTGCTTGTGCTTGAGCACCGCGCTGAAGCCCATCTTCCGGAAGTACTCGTGCAGCTCCTGGCCACGGCCGGCAGGGGCGGCGAATTCGACGAACTCGAAGCCGTCGATGCCCATCGGGTTCTCGAAGGTGGTGACCTGCATGCCGGGGTTGGGGTGCGAGGCGGTCGGGACTGCGGTATTCATGGCGTGGCTCCGAATCGGTACCGCATCGGTACAAACCAGGTGCGGGCAGGTAGGGACCCGGCGAGAATGCAGGGTCTGGACCCACCCCTTATAGTTACACTTGAAACCACCAGCAAGGTGCACCGCAACATGAGCCCCGATCCCGCCTCGACCCGCCTGCGTGCCTCGCACGTCCTGCTCGACCTGGAACAGTTCCTGCCGTACCGGCTGAGCGTGCTGTCCAACCGGGTCAGCGGCAACATCGCCAAGCTATACGGTGATCGTTACGGTCTGGCGATTCCCGAGTGGCGGGTCATCACCATCCTGGCGCTGTACCCGGGCTCCTCGGCCAGCGAGGTCTCCGACCGCACGGCGATGGACAAGGTGGCGGTCAGCCGCGCCGTGGCCCGCCTGCTGGAGCGCGGCTTCATCAAGCGCGAGACCCACGGCGATGACCGCCGCCGCTCGGTGCTGGCGCTGTCCGCGGCCGGTTTCGAGGTGTACGAGACCATCGCGCCGATGGTGATCGAGATCACCCGCAAGCTGATGTCGGTGCTGAGCGAGGAGGAGGAACAGCTGCTGGAAAAGCTGATCCTGCGCCTGGCCGGTGACGGCCTGGAGCGGATGGGCGAAGGCGTCTGAAAGAAAAAGGGGACGGAGGGGATTAAGTCGTAATGAGTACAGGTGTGCCTGAAACGACTTAATCCCCTCCGTCCCCTTTTTTCAGCTCAGGTGCTTGCGCCGCGCGTGGATCCACGGCACCGCCAGCGCCGCGATGGCACCACCGGCGAAGCCAAGTGATGCAGCAACCGTGGCCGCCTCGACCGCACCGGGCAGCGCCAGCGCCGCCGCCACCAGCAGCAGCGACGGCAGGCCGACGAAGGTGCCCAGGAAGAAATGCCAACGCGGTGACCAGGTGTTGAGCTGCAGCAGGCTGACCGGTTGCCAGGCTTCGGATGCGGCCTCTTCGGCGATCTTCGCCACGGCCTTGCCCAGATCCACTTCCGGCAGCGCGCGCCCCTGCCGTGCGGTTGCCAACAGCTCGGCCACGGCCTCCACAGGCGGGAAACTGGACGGCCACGCGACCGGCGCCGGCACGCCATACGCGGTCAGCAGCGGCACGCTCAGCCACGGCGCCACCAGCGGGCGCATGCGACGGCGACCATGCACGCACCAGATCTGCGACTGGCCGTGCGCGGTGACGCTGTACAGCGCCAGTTCGTTGGCCGGCGGGTAGCCGAGCATGGTCACCCGTGCCGCCAGGCTGTCCTGGCCCATCGCGCGCAGGAAACCGGGGCGGCTACGCCCCTCCTGCATCCACGCCAGGCCGAGTGCACCCACCAGATAGGCCTCGGCCACGTCCTTGCTGCCGGCGGTGGCGCGTTCGTCGCTAGCCAGGTACCAGGCCAGCGATTTCGGTTCGGCGACATCGTCCAGGCCCCAGCGGCTGTCGTCACCCAGCACATGGCGCACCGGCAGGCGCGCCGGCGCGGTTTCGCCACGTTCGCCGGGTTGCAGGAACGGCAGCACGCCTTGGATGAAGGTGGACAGTTCAATCGCGCGCACGCCATGGCCCTGCCACTCCGCTGGCAGCAGCCCGGCCAGCTGGCCATCGGCGGCCAGTGCATCGAGCCGCGATTTCTGCTCGACCAGTTTCTGCACCGCACCCTTCAGCACCACGTTATCGGGCAGCGCGATCTGCGGCAGGCGATGGCGCGGCGGTGCCAGGTCGACGGTGGCCTCGCCGGTACCGGCGTCATCCAGCAGCGCCTCCTGCGGCGGCAGGGTCACGCCCTCGCCTGCTCCACCCTCGGCCAGCTCACTGGCGGGTCCGGGCAATCGTTCGGCGTGGTCGCTGTGCATGGGCGTTCCGGGAGGTTGCATCGACGGGATGTCGACTGAGGTCCTTGCCGGTAACGGCGAGCGCGTTGCGATATTGAGATGCCGATTCCGGGAATGTGACCGCAACCACAGTAGATCCACGCCATGCGTGGATGCACTTCTGTGCCGACCAGCGGTCGGCACCCACCGGGGATGGCGGTCAGCGGTCGGCCCCCACCGGGGATGGCGGTCAGCGGTTGGCATCCGCCGGGGTTGGCGGTCACCTGCCGGCCAGCGGCCGGCACTCCCCTATTCCGGTTTGTCGGGTGCCCACTGCTTGAGGAACGCGCTCACCCGCGCAGGCTGGAACGCCTCGCCCCTGCGCAGCTCAGCGGTCGCCTGCGACACCAGCAGGCCACCATCGGCGTCCAGCACCAGCAGATGCGGATAGTCGCGTTCCATCACCGGGAACTGGGCAAGGAACGCGGTGTTGGGCTGCTCGTCGCTGGCGTTGACCTTCACCCACACGTAGTGGGCATCGCGGAAGCGACGCAGGTCGCCGTTGCCTTCCACCACATCGTCCAGCGCCCGGCAGCGCTCACAGGCGGCGTTGCCGATCTCCAGCAGGATGCGCTTCTTGCCCCGCTGGGCTTCCACCTTGGCGGTGGCCAGGTCATCGGCGGGGTTGCGGGCCGGGTCGAACTGCGCACCGAGCCCGGCGATGGCGGCGATGTCCGCCGCCACCGGGGTGTTGCCCGAGGCCACCGGTTCGCTGGGGTCAGCGACCGGTGGCTCGGTGGGTCGGGTATCGAGGGGCTGCGTGGGCTCGGCGGTCGCAGGTGGTTGCGGTTGGGAACAGGCGCCGATCAGCGCCGCACAGACCACCACTACCGCAGTACCGAGCTTGCTACGCATGCCTTCTACCCTCTCATCATCATTTGACGCCGTGCATCAGCTTGTTGATCAGCGGGGCGATCAGGAACAGCACCACGCCGGAGCCGATCAGGGCCCAGAACCCGAAGGTATACCCCTTCAGGGCCGACTCGACCGTCATGCCGCCTTCACCACTGACCACGCCAGCGAAGATGCCCGACAGGTTGTTGCCGATGCCGGTGGACAGGAACCAGCCACCCATGCCGAAGCCGACCAGGCGCACCGGGGCCAGCTTGGTCACCATCGACAGGCCGATCGGCGACAGGCACAGCTCACCCACCGACTGGATGACGTAGACCATGAACAGGGTCCAGAACGGGATCTTGCCGTCCACCACCATCTGCGACAAGGCGAACATCAGCAGCGCGAAGGCGGCGCCGTTGAACAGCAGGCCCAGGCCGAACTTGCGCGGGATGGACGGATTGGCGCGGCCCATGGCGACCCAGATCCAGGCGATCACCGGGGCCAGGGTGATGATCGCCACCGAGTTGACCGACTGGAACCACGCGGTCGGGAAGGTCCAGCTGCCGAACTGGCGGTTGACGATGTTCTCGGCCAGGAAGGTGAACGAGCTGCCGGCCTGCTCGAAGAACATCCAGAACATCACGTTGAAGGCGAAGATGATCAGCATGGCGATCACGCGGTCGCGCTGCACCTTGCCTTCGCGGATGCCCTCGACCAGCAGCAGTACGGCCAGCGCGGTGAACATCGCACCCAGGATCCAGGCCAGCGCGGTGGCGCCGGTGGCCAGCAGGAAGTACGCGACCGGGATGGCAACCACGGCACCGGCCAGCACCATGATGATGCGGCCGAAACCTTCAGCGCCGGCCGGCGGTGCGCCGATGCCCTTCAGGCCGGCACGACCGATGTAGAACCACACCAGCGAGATCAGCATGCCTACGCCCGAGGCGATGAACACGACCTTGTAGGACGGCATCGCATCGGTACCGAACACCTTGCGGGCCAGGTACTCGGTCAGCACCGGGGCGATCATCGCGCCGATGTTGATGCCCATGTAGAAGATGGTGAAGCCCGAATCGCGGCGCTCGTCCTTCAGCCCGTACAGCTTGCCGACCATGGTCGAGATGTTGGGCTTGAACAGGCCGTTGCCGACGATGATCGTGGCCAGGCCGAGCTTGAAGATGTGCTCCTGCGGCAGCGAGATCATGAACAGGCCGGCGGCCATGATGATCGCGCCGGTCAGAATCGAGCGCTGGTAGCCCAGTACCCGGTCGGCCACGTAGCCACCGAAGATCGCCGCGGCGTACACCAGGGCCAGGTAGGCGCCATAGATGCGGCTGGCGTCGCCTTCACCGGCAGCGCTGCCGTTGTAGAACTGGGCGACGATGTACAGCACCAAGGCCCAGCGGATGCCGTAGAACGCAAAGCGTTCCCAGAACTCGGTCATGAACAGCATCCACAACGGGCGCGGGTGGCCCAGCGTGGTCTTGAAGTCCGGCAGCGCCGGCTCTGGGGTGTTCGCAGTGGCGTTTACGCTCATGCGGATTTCCTGGTTCGGTGGATGACGAGCACGTCCGCTGTGCAGTTGAAGCAACGCGCGAGGATCACCGACTTCTGGCGTTCACGTCAAATACACGCCGTTTGAGGCAGGTGGCAGCCTGCTCCCTGAACTTGCATCTGAAACGATCCAGCCGCCGGCTGGGATCCAAGCTGAATGGGGATCAACCCAGCGCTGTCGGGGGCGCGGCCTGCAGGCTGGTGCGCACCTGGAACAGCTCGGGGAAGAAGGTCAGCTCCAGTGCCTTGGCCAGGAAGCCCACGCCGGACGAGCCACCGGTGCCGCGCTTGAAGCCGATCACCCGCATCACCGTGCGCATGTGGCGGAAGCGCCACAGCTGGAAGGCGGTCTCCAGGTCCACCAGGTCCTCGCACAGCGCGTACTCGCGCCAGTAGCGGTCGGTGTCCTGGTAGATGCGTTCGAAGACCGGCTGCAATGCGTCGTCAGCCACGTGCGGCTGGGTCCAGTCGTGGGCCTCGTAGACCGCCGGCACGGCATGGCCGAAGCGGGCCAGGTACTTCAGGAACTCCTCGTACAGGCTCGGCGCCTCCAGCACGGTGCGCAGCTGCGCCTGCCCGGCCGGGTCATGCTCGAACACTTGCAGCATCTGCGCGTTCTTGTTGCCCAGCAGGAACTCGATGTAGCGGTACTGCAGCGACTGGAAGCCCGACGACGGGCCCAGCACGTCGCGGAAGCCCATGTACTCGGACGGGGTCAGCGTTTCCAGCACCGACCACTGCTCGGTCAGCTGGCGCAGCACCTGCTTGCTGCGCGCCAGCACCTTGCGGCACTGCCAGACTTCATCGCGCTGCAGGAAGCCGATTGCGGCACGCAGCTCATGGCCCAGCAGCTTCAGCCACAGCTCCGAGGTCTGGTGCTGGATGATGAAGAGCATCTCGTCATGGTGCGGCGGGCTGGACAGCGGCTGCTGCGCGCTGAGCAACTGGTCCAGCCGCAGGTAGCCGCCGTAGGTGAGGCGTCCCTGCAGGTCGGTGTGGATGCCGGCTTCGAGATCGCGTTGGTTGTTGTCGACGGACATGGGCGGGACCAGATCGGGGGCGGCAAGGGTAGCGCGTTGCCGCCGCGCTGGCAGCCGCCGGGTCCATACCGGAGCGTGCGGTTGGCCGTGGAGCATCGGCCGATCCCGGGCCTGCGCGTGGAACCGTCCAGGCCGTTGTACTGGCGGTCAGCCAGAGGCGTATTCTGATGCTTTGCAGCAACGACTGAATACGTTGTTGTTATTGGCCCCCACCCGCCGGCAGGGGTAAAACGGGGAATCCCCGTGTTGCGGCGCAGGAAGGCTATTCCGTACGCGTTCCTTAACATGGCGATTCATATCATTTGTAACTTCTCTGTCGAAGGTGCAGTACGCAATGACGGTTGCCGCTGAATTCAAGATCGAATACCTGCAGTACCTGGACACGGACGGCACGCTCGTCCGTGACGACCTGCCCGCGTCGCTGCGCGACCCCAAGGTCCTGGTACCGCTGTTCAAGCAGATGCTGTTCGTACGCACGTTCGACAGCAAATCCATCGCGCTGCAGCGCACCGGCAAGCTGGGCACCTATGCCGCCTGCCTGGGCCATGAAGCCGCGCACGTGGGTATCGGCGCGGCGATGCAGAAGGACGACGTGTTCGCGCCTTCGTACCGCGAGTATGGCGCGATGTTCATGCGTGGCGTGCGCCCGCACGACGTGCTGATGTACTGGGGCGGCGACGAACGCGGCAACGATTACGGCGGCAACGCGGCCAAGGACTTCCCGTTCTGCGTGCCGATCTCCACCCAGTGCCTGCATGCCGCAGGCGCGGCGCTGAAGTTCAAGCTCAACAAGGAACCGCAGATCGCGGTGGCGGTGTGCGGCGACGGCGGCAGCTCCAAGACCGACTTCTACGCAGCACTGAATTCGGCCGGCGCCTACAAGCTCCCGCTGATCCTGTGCATCGTCAACAACGGCTGGGCCATCTCGGTTCCGCGTTCGGCCCAGACCGGTGCCGAAACACTGGCGCAGAAGGGCCTGGCCGGCGGCCTGCACTGCCTGCAGGTGGATGGCAATGACCTGATCGCGGTGCTGGCGGCCATGGAGCAGGCGCGCGAACGTGCGCTGGCCGGCGACGGCGGCACCGTGCTGGAACTGATGACCTACCGCCTGTCCGACCACACCACCGCCGATGACGCGCGCCGCTACCGCGACGACGCCGAAGTGAAGGATGCCTGGCAGCGCGAGCCGATGCTGCGCCTGCGCAAGTACCTGATCAACGCCGGTGTGTGGAGCGAGGACGAGGAAAGCGCCTGGGTCGCCGAGTGCGGCACGCGCGTGGACGAGGAAGTGAACCTGTACCTCAACACGCCGGTGCAGCCGGTCGAGGCGATGTTCGACTTCCTGTATGCCGATCCGCCGCCGGACCTGCTGGCCCAGCGTGCCCAGGCGATCGCCCTGGAGAAGCGCCATGGATGAGATCAAGAACGGCGCGCCCGGCGCGCACACCAACGCCGCCGACAGCGCTGCGGTCGCGCGCGGAGAAGAGAGCATGACCACCACCCCGATCACCCTCATCGAAGCCATCACCCAGGCGCTGGCCTGGGAGCTGGAACACGACCCATCGGTGCTGGTGCTGGGCGAAGACGTGGGCGTCAACGGCGGCGTGTTCCGCGCCACCGCCGGCCTGCAGCAGCGCTTCGGTTCCGAACGCATCCTCGACACCCCGCTGGATGAAACCACCATCGCCGGCCTGACGATTGGTCTTGCCGCGCAGGGCATGAAGCCGGTGGCAGAAGCCCAGTTCGATGGCTTCATGTACCCGATGGTCGACCATATCGTCTGCCACGCCGCGCGCCTGCGTTACCGCACGCGTGGCCGCCTGCACTGCCCGATGGTGCTGCGCGTGCCGTGGGGCGGTGGCATCCGCGCGCCGGAACACCACAGCGAAGCCAACGAGGCGATCTTCACCAACGTGCCGGGCCTGCGCGTGGTGCTGCCGTCGTCGCCGCAGCGCGCCTACGGCCTGCTGCTGGCCGCGATCCGCGAGCCGGATCCGGTGATCTACATGGAGCCCAAGCGCATCTACCGCCAGTACAAGGAAGTGGTCGTCAACGACGGCGAAGCCTTGCCGCTGGACGTCTGCTTCGTGCTGCGCGACGGCACCGACGTGACCCTGGTGACCTGGGGTGCGCAGGTGAAGGAAGCGCTGGAAGCGGCCGACAAGCTGGCCGGCGAAGGCATCAGTGCCGAAGTCATCGACGTGGCCACGCTGCGTCCGCTGGACTTCGCCACCATCGCCGAATCGGTGGCCAAGACTGGCCGCTGCGTGATCGTGCAGGAGGCCCCGAAAACCGCGGGCTTCGGCGCCGAGATCGCCGCGCGCCTGGCCGAGGAATCGATCTACGACCTGCTGGCCCCGGTCGAGCGCGTTACTGGCTACGACACCCACATTCCGCTGTTCCGCCTGGAAATGAAGTACCTGCCGAGCGTTGAGCGGATCGTGGCTGCGGCCAAGCGCGCGGTGGCGGCCGGCTGACATGCGGGCCCGCCTTCTGGGGGCTTACCGCAGCCAGTATCCCAACCCGCTCCGGTTCCACACCGGCCAGATCGTCGAAGTAGGTGTGCGTGACGAGGAATGGCCGGCGTTTGCCTGGGTACGCACCAACGATGGGCGCGCTGGCTGGGCGCCCATCGCCTGGTTGCAGCTGCTGGACGAGGGTCGCGCCGAAGCGCTGTGCGACTACGACGCCCGCGAGCTGGATGTGGAAAGCGGCGAGATGGTGAAGCTTCATCACGAACACGGTGGGTGGTGGTGGTCCGAGCGCGCCAATGGCGCGACGGGCTGGCTGCCGGCCCGCGAACTGGAACTGCTGGAAGAGAACTGCAAATGAGCCAGACCAAGAACTTCAACCTGCCCGACCTGGGCGAAGGCCTGCCGGACGCGACCATCGTCGAGTGGTTCGTCAAGGAAGGCGATGTGATCAAGCTGGACGAGCCGCTGGTGTCGATGGAGACCGCCAAGGCCGTGGTGGAAGTGCCCTCGCCGTTCTCCGGCAAGGTGCTGAAGCTGTCCGGCGGCGCCGGCGACATCATCCCGACCGGCTCGGTGCTGGCCAGCTTCGAACTGGACCCGAACCTGCCGCAGCGCGCCGATGGCCAGGACACCGGCCACAGCCATGGCCACGCCGCACCGGCCGCGCCGGCGGCCGCACCGACCCCGCCGCCGCTGCCGGCTGCGCCGGTCGCCGCGGAACAAGCCAAGCCCGCCGCAGCCGAGCGCGATGATGCCGGTACCGTGGTCGGCGCCATGCAGAGCTCCAATGCTGTGCATGCCGAACAGGCGCTGGCCGTCGGTGGCGTCAAGGCCGTCCCGGCCGTGCGTGCGATGGCGCGCAAGCTGGGCGTGGACCTGAGCCGCGTGCCTGCCACCGGCACCGATGGCGCGGTGACCATGGCCGACGTCAAGCAGGCCGCCGCCAACGGCACCGCCAAGCTCGGCGCTGCTCCCGCGCCGGTTGCCGCCGCGTATGCCGCGCCGGCCCCGGCGCAGGTGTCTGCCCCGGTGCAGAGCGAAGCCCGCACCCCGCTGTCCGCCGCCGGCAAGCCGATGCGTACCCAGCCGCCGGGCGTGGTCGCCAAGGGCCAGCCGGAACCGCTGAAGGGCGTGCGCCGCAACATGGCCCGCGTCATGGCCGACGCGCACAGCAAGGTCGTGCCGACCACGCTGAACGACGACGCCGACATCCACGCCTGGCTGCCGGGCAACGACGTCACCGCCCGCCTGGTTCGCGCCATCGTCGTTGCCGCACAGAAGGTGCCGGCCATGAACGCCTGGTTCGACGGTGAAGCGCTGACTCGCACCCTGCACGCCCAG
Organism: Stenotrophomonas sp. A3_2; assembly: GCF_036624925.1. Taxonomy (NCBI): domain Bacteria; kingdom Pseudomonadati; phylum Pseudomonadota; class Gammaproteobacteria; order Lysobacterales; family Lysobacteraceae; genus Stenotrophomonas; species Stenotrophomonas sp. A3_2. Next base: position 9,580 of record NZ_JAZKVY010000163.1, on the reverse strand, counting down.
GTGGACATCGGCATCGCCGTGGACACCGACGACGGCCTGTTCGTGCCGGCCCTGCGCAATGCCGACATGCTCGATGCACGCGGCATCCGCGAAGGCGTCAATCGCCTGCGCGAGCAGGTGGAATCGCGTTCGATCGCCGCGTCGGAACTGAGTGGCTACACCATCTCGCTGTCCAACTTCGGCATGTTCGCCGGTCGTTACGCAACTCCGGTCGTCGTGCCGCCGTGCGTGGCCATCGTCGGTGCCGGCCGTGCCCGCCACCAGATGACCCCGGTGATGGGCGGCGTGGAAGCGCACAAGGTAATCCCGCTGTCGGTCACCTTCGACCACCGCGCGGCTACGGGTGGTGAAGCCGCCCGCTTCCTGCGCGCGATGATGGACGACCTGGCGCTGGCCAGCTGATCGGCCACCTGACCGGTAGGTGCCAACCGTTGGTTGGCACATGAACTGGAAAAACGCCGGGCAGAGCCCGGCGTTTTTTGTGCCTGCTCCGTCGCGCTCCATCCACGCATGGCGTGGATCTACACAATGCGGGCGATCAATCGCGCGCGACCATGCCCTCGGCGCGGCTGTACACACGCAGGCGGTGGCCATCAGGATCTGCCCCGACAAATGTATGGCCGAATTCCAGTGTCAACGGCGCCTGCAGGATCTCCACACCAAGAGCGCGCCACGCATCGTGCATCTGCTGCACAGCCTCCGGGTTGGCCACCACCATCGCGAGTTCGGCGGCGCCGGCCTGCGAGGACACCGGCGGCTGCACGCCGTCGCGCTGCCACAGGCCCAGTGCAGCGCCATCGCCGAGTAGGAACAGGGCAAAGCCGGGCGACTGCTCGACCGGCGGCTTGCCGAGGATGCCGCTGTAGAAAGTGGCGCTGGTGGCGACGTCGCGCACGTACTGCAGCAGGGTGCTGGGCGTGAACATGGGGAGGCTCCGTTGTTGGGAGCAATCATGGTGGTACGGGCCTGCTGACAGATTCTGTCAGCAGATTCGTCTGTCGGTAGAGTCGACTGTTAGTCGACTGCTCTTCCTTCAACGCGCTTGAAACCCCGCGCTGCGCGCGATAGTCGACTAACAGTCGACTCTACCCCGCCGCCCGCTCCCCGCTGTTGCTCTGGCTACGAACGGTCCAACCAGTCCGGCGCGATGCCCTGCGCCTTCTGCCAGCGCCGCAGCAGGGTGGCGCGCGGCACGCGGTAGCGATCCTCCAGCACACGCACCTGACGGATGCGATCCAGCCGGAAGTGGCGGAAATCCTCGCGGTGCTCGCACCACGCCGCCAGCATCGGCACCTCATCGAAGTAGCCCAGCGCGAACGGCCAGACGACGCGCACGCTGCGCTGGCCGTGCGCATCCTCGTAAGCGAACTTCAGGCGCTGCTGCGATCCCACGGCTTCGCGCACGGCCTGCAGGCGTGCAGCCGGCACCTTGGCCGCAGCACGCGATGGGCCAACGCGCAGGCCGCTGTCACGCAGGGCCTCGCGGCGCGCCACGGGCAATACGTGCGCGATGCGCGCCAGGGCGTCACGTGCAGCCTCGGCCAGCGCCGGCTCGGTGCGCGCCGCGACCCAACGCAGTCCCAGCACCAGCGCGTCGATCTCGGCCGGTGGCAGGGTCATCGGCGGCAGGGTATCGCTGGGTGCCAGCTGGTAGCCGACGCCGGCCTCGCCACGCAGGTCGGCGCCCTGCTCGCGCAGGGTCTCGATATCGCGGTATAGCGTGCGCAGGCTGATGCCCAGCGCTTCGGCCAGCGCCTGCCCGGCCACCGGCCGTCGATGACGGCGCAGCAGCTGCAGCAGCTGGGTCAGGCGCAGCGCTCGCGACATCAGCCGACCAGCCTGCTCGACGCCACCACGTGCTCGCCCGGCTGCGGGGCCAGCGCAGCCTCGACCAGCGCCCTGGCAATTTCGCTGGCCGGGTTGATCCGCCATGCCCGTGGCAACACCGGCCCCAGTGCACCCAGCACCGTCAGTGCCAGGCGTTCGCCGCGGCGAACCTCGTTGCGCTCGCCACCGATCAGTCCTGGGCGGACCAGGGTCAACGAATTGAAGCCCAGCGCACGCAGATCACGCTCCAGCTCGCCCTTCACCCGGCTGTAGAAGATCGACGACTGTGGGTTGGCGCCGGCTGCGGAATTCAGCACATAGGTCTGCGCCCCCTGTGCTTTTGCCAGGCGTGCGAACGCCAGCGGGTAGTCATGATCGATGCGATGGAAGGCCTCGCGGCTGCCGGCCTGGGCCATGGTGCTGCCCAGCGCGCAGATGATCGCGTCCACGCGCGCCCATTCGGGCGAAGTAGGCAACGCGTCGAATGCCAGTACCGGGTTCTCCAGCTTTCCGTGAGTCAACGCCAGCGGGCGGCGGGTCGGGGCAACCACGGCGCTGCAGCGCGGGTCGTCCAGCAGCCTGCGCAGGGTCAGCCCGCCGACCAGGCCGGTCGCCCCCAGCAACATCACGCGCATCACCACCTCCACTGCGGCATCCTGTCGCCCATCCTAGCCGTTCAAGCCGTCGGCGGCCGCGCCGATATGCTGGAACCAGTCCCTGCCAGCCCCAGGATTCGCTCCATGACGGACCAGCCCGACCACCGCCCTGCCCCCGGTACCGCCCTTGGGCCGCCGGCACGCGTGCGCGCGGTGGTGGACGATGGGCGGGGTGACCGCGTAGTGCTGCAGGGCGGCGGTGGCGTGGCGCTGCAGCAGCTGTTCGCAGGCGCCGATGCGCCGGAACCGCTGCTGGCGGCGTTCGCCAACGGCATGGCCACCCTGCCCGGCGAACTGGGCGACATGGGCGACCGCCTGCAGTCCGCACAGGCCAGCGCCGATTGGCCGCGCTATGGGCGCGCGATGCGGCAGCTGATCGACAAGTACATCCGCACCATCGAGCAGCATTCGCCGGACGGGCAGCCGGAAAGCCTGCGCCTGTCCGAGCAGCTGCGGCTGCTGCTGGGCGGTGCGGTGGTGGCCCTGCTGCAGCACGACCCGGACCTGCGCGAGAAAGCGCAGGCGCTGGCCCTGCGCCTGCGCCAATGGCAGCCGGGCACGGCCCTGGAACCAATCGAACAGGGCGTGCGCGAACTTGGCCACCAGGTCGGTGTGCGTGCCGAGAGCTGGCAGGAGCAGCAGGCGCTGCTGCTGGAGCTGTTCGCGTTGCTGCTGGAGAACGTGAGCGAGCTGCTGGATGACCGCAGCTGGCTGCAGGGCCAGATCGCGGCAGTGCGCCAGTTGCTGGACGGTCCGTTGGAAGCCGAAGCGGTCGAGCGCACCCGCGCCGAGTTGCGCGAAGTGATCTACAAGCAGGGCCTGCTGCGCCAGGGCATTGATGATTCGAAGGCCGCGATGCGCGGACTGATGGGCGAGTTCATCGAACGCATGGATGGCATGGCCACCAGCACCGGTGAATACCACGACCGCATCGGCAGCTACGCCCTGCAGCTGCGCGAGGCACGCAGCATCGCCGACCTCAACCAGCTGCTGCAGGAGGTGATGCGCGATACCGGCAAGGTGCAGCAGCAGGCCGCGCAGGCCCGCGATCACCTGGCCAGCGCGCGGCAGGAAGTGGAACGCGCAGAGCAGCGCATTGCCGAGCTGGAGCAGGAACTGCGTGCTGCCGGTGACCTGGCGCGTATCGATCCGCTGACCCAGGCACTGAATCGCCGCGGCCTGGACGAACTGCTGGAGCGCGAGCTGGCCCGCGCCGCACGCAACAACTCACCCCTGGGCGTGGCCGTGATCGACCTGGATGATTTCCACCAGACCAACGACGCGCATGGGCATGCCGGTGGCGATGCGTTGCTGCAGCACCTGGTGGCCGTGTGCAAGCTGCTGCTGCGAGCCACCGACGGCATCGCACGGCTGGGCGGCGACGAGTTCGTGCTCGTGCTGCCGGAAACCCAGGGCGCCGACAGCATGGCCACCGTGCAGCGCGTGCAGCGTTCGCTGGCCCATCGCGTGCTGACCGTGCAGGACCGGCGTGTGCCGGTGCACTTCAGCGCCGGGCTGGCGCAATGGCAGCCCGGTGACGATACCGAGACCCTGCTGCGCCGCGCCGATGACGCGCTGTATGCGGCCAAGCGGCAAGGCAAGAACCGGGTGCAGGCGGGCTGATGATCCAGCGTGCAGACGCTGTAGCGCCCGAGCCCATGCTCGGGCGGCGGCGCGCAGCGCCGTAGAGCAGCCGAGCGTGGGCTCGGCTCTACAGATCATTTCCCGCGCAGCTTCTGGAACCCGGTCACCGCTGCCAGCACGATGGCGCCGGCGATGATGCCGACCACCATGTTGCCCACCGCGCTCACCAGCCAGCCCCACTGCCCCTCGCCGCCCAGCGCCTGCACCGCGTGGTGCAGCGCCGGCACGTTGTGCACCAGGATGCCGCCACCGACCAGGAACATGGCGATGGTGCCAGCCACCGACAGAAACTTCATCAGCCACGGCGCCGAGCCCACCAGGCCGCGACCGAAGGCGGCCAAAGCCCCACCCTTGCGCGACAGGTACAGGCCGACGTCATCAAGCTTCACGATGCCCGCCACCAACCCATAGACGAACACCGTCATCGCCAGTGCAACCACGGCCAGCGTGACCACCTGGTTGGTGAACGATGCGGTGGCGACCACCCCCAGGGTCAGCACGATGATCTCGGCCGAGAGGATGAAATCGGTGCGGATCGCGCCCTTCACCTTGTCCTTCTCCCACGCCACCATGTCCACCTGCGTATCGGCCAGCGCCTTGCGCCGTTCGGCCTGATGCTCGGCGTCGTCCTCAGCTGAGTGCAGGAAGCGGTGCGCCAGCTTCTCCACGCCTTCAAAACAGAGGAAGGCACCACCGATCATCATCAGCGGCACGATCAGCGGCACGTTCCAGCCGCGGCTGCGCAGCCAGGCCTCCAGGGCGCTGATCGCCAGTGCTGCCGGTACCAGGATCACCTTGTTGACCAGCGAGCCCTTGGCCACCGCCCACACCACCGGCAGTTCACGGTTGGCGTTGACTCCGGTCACCTGCTGCGCGTTCAGCGCCAGGTCGTCGCCCAGCACGCCGGCGGTTTTCTTCGCCGCGACCTTGGTCAGGACCGAGACATCGTCGAGGAGGGTGGCGATATCGTCGAGCAGGGCGAACAGGCTGGCACCGGCCATGGGAAGTCCAGAGAGGGAATGAGCGGATTCTGACCGATCCGGTGTGGACTGCGGAAGACGTCGGATTCACCGCGTGCCCACCGCCCCCCGGCGACACTGCGGAATCCGGACATCGCCGGCCCGTGGCCGGCGCTACCTGTCTTCGTCGCATGGGAGTTCCGCTTGAGCAATCCGCCCACCGCCAATGGCAATCCTCCGCTGGTCAAAGGCATGAACCGGCGCAGCCAGATCCTGCGCCTCCTGATGCGCTATCGCCATTCAGGGGTGTTCTCGGGCATGAACCTGGATGCCGCGGGCAATCCGGCCGACGTACCGGCAGATGGCAACCCGGAACAGTTCGTCAGTGATCTGGAAGCGCTGGGGCCAACCTTCGTCAAGCTTGGCCAGATGCTGTCCACGCGCCCGGACATGGTGCCGGTAGAGTTCGCCACGGCGCTGGAGCGCATGCAGGAAAAGGTAGCGCCGATTCCCGTCGAGCGCATCCACGCCATCATCGAGCAGGAGCTGGGCGTAGGGGTGAACAAGCTGTTTGCCGCGTTCGACCCCGAGCCGCTGGGCTGCGCATCGATCGCGCAGGTGCATCGGGCCGTGCTGCACGACGGACGCCAGGTGGCGGTGAAGGTGCAGAAGCCTGAAGTGGCCGCACAACTTCGCTCGGACCTGGAGGCGCTGCGCAGCTTCGCGCTGGCCGCCGACCACCTGACCCAGGTGGGCCGCCGCGTGCGTCTGCGCGACTGGCTCAACGAATTCGCCAAGACCCTGATGCAGGAGCTGGACTACCACGCCGAGGCCGAGAACCTGGCCCGTTTCGGCCGACACCTGAAGCCGTTCCGCCGCCTGTGGATACCGCAGCCGCTGTGGGACTACAGCAGCCAGCGCGTGCTGACCATGGAACTGGCCACCGGCGTGCGCGTGGATGCGATTCCCGATGTGCGCCGTACCGAACAATCGATGGACCCGCTGGCGGCGGCGCTGATCCGCGGCTACCTGGACCAGATCTTCGTGCACGGCGAGATCCACGCCGACCCGCACCCCGGCAACCTGCGGGTGATGCCCGATGGACGGCTGGCGATCTTCGACCTGGGCATGGTTGCGCACATGCCGCCGCGCCTGCGCGAGCGCCTGCTGAAGATCCTGTTCGCCGCGGTCGATGGGCGTGGCGAGGAAGTGGCCGACGACTTGATCAGCATCAGCACGCGCTTGGAGGCCTTCGATGAAGAGCGTTACCTGCGCGAGACCGGCCAGTTGATCGCGCGTTACGCCGCCAGCGGCACGTTCTCCGAAGGCCGCGTGGTGCTGGACATGGTGCGCATCGCCACCGCCTGCGGCCTGCGCACGCCGCCGGAACTGAGCCTGCTCGGCAAGGCCCTGCTCAACCTGGAAACCGTGTGCCGGCTGCTGGCGCCAGAGCTTGACACGCGCCGCATCGTCGAGCGCCAGCTGCAGCACGTGATGCGTGCGCGCCTGAAGAAGTCGCTGTCCGCAGCCAACATCGCCAGCGAGGCGATGGAGCTGCAGCAGCTGCTGCGTGATGGGCCGCGCAAGCTGTCGGACATCATGGCGCTGCTGGCCGAGAACCGCCTGCAGATGAAGGTCACCGGCCTGGAAGAATCACGGCTGATGGAGAACCTGCAGAAGATCGCCAACCGCGTGGCGGCCGGCATCATCAGCGCGGCATTGATCATGGCCGCCGCGATGATGATGAAGATCGACACCGGCTGGCACCTGTTCGGCTATCCGCTCATCGCCCTGATTCTGTTGTTCATCGGCGTGGTGCTCGGCCTTGGCATCGTAACCAGTGCATTGCTGTTCGACCGTCGTGCGCGGGCACGCGAAGAACGCGGGCATCGCTAGCGCATCGACAAAAACACCCGTATTCATGCAATTTTTAATGCAATCCAGTTACCCCTTTCACGCTCGTTTTACCTTCTGAGCGCGATTACGCGCGCGTCATTTCAACAAACATTTCAGTCAGGTTCGTGCATGCACTATCGGGTCATCGGCCTGTCACATGCATGTGCTTGCGGCAGCGCCGGTCGGATGGACACGCGTCGGTACGACGTCCATCACCACCACCCCGTCACTGCCGAAGCTGCCTATGCTCTGGATACTGCTGCTGTCGTTGTTGCTGTTGTGCTGGTTGTTCCTCGCGTCCGACAAGTGGGTGTGGTGGAAAGCCGGCGCGTTCTCGCTGCTGCTGCTCATGCTCAGCGCGTGGTGGCTGATCGACAAGCTGTCCGGTGATGGGCTCAACGCTGCCACCCTTTACCACCTCGGCGCCGACATGGAAGGCGCCGGTGTCTCCGACTTCAAGGGCTACATCGCCGGCTTCATCGTGCTGGCGCTGGTCTCGCTACTGCCGCTGTTCGCCACGCGGGTGAAGCGCTGGCGCCGGCCCGGCCACGGTGGCGCGCTGTTCGCGGGCTTCGCGGCCGTGTGGGTGGCCACGATCATGATCAGCCCGCTGGCCCGCGACGGCCAACGCCTGTACCAGCAGCTGCGCCCGGTCGACTTCTCCCGCATCGCCCCCGAGTATCAAGTGCCGACGCAGCCCTTGCAGCGCCCACGCAACATCGTCTGGATCTACGGCGAGAGCCTGGAGCGCACCTACCTGGACGAGAACGTGTTCCCGGGCCTGATGCCCAATCTCAACCGCCTGGCCACGAAGTCGCTGGACGTGCGCGGCCTTGCCTCGGCCGAAGGCAGCGGCTGGACCATCGCCGGTCTGGTGTCGTCGATGTGCGGCGTGCCGCTGACCACCTCGCAGGGCGATGAAAACAGCATGGACCGGATGGGTAGCTTCCTGCCCAAGGCAGTGTGCCTGGGCGACTACCTGAAGCAGCAGGGCTATACCAACCATTACCTGGGCGGAGCCAACGGCCAGTTCGCCGGCAAGGGCCAGTTCCTGGCCAGCCACGGTTTTGACGAAGTGCATGACCTCGCCTGGTTCAAGCAGCAGAAAAAGATCGGTCGCATCCACTACTCGGCCTGGGGCGTGCACGACGACGTGCTGCTGGATACCGCCTACCAGCGCTTCGAACAGCTCTCGCGCGCCGGCTCGCCGTTCATGCTCACCACGCTCACCATGGACACCCACCACCCGGCGGGCCACCTGCCGGTGTCGTGCAAGGGCGAGCGCTACCAGAGCCAGTACGGCAACATCAACATGCTCAACGCGCTCAAATGCAGTGACCGGCTGATCTCGCAGCTGGTCGAACGCATCCAGGCCAGCCCGTACGGCAAGGACACGCTGATCGTGATCGCCTCCGACCACCTGGCGATGCCCAACGATCTGACCCACATCCTGACCCGGCAGAAGCGCGAGAACCTGCTGCTGTTCCTGGGCGATGGCATTGCGCCGCAGCAGCTCAGCGCCGACGCCGGCACCACGCTGGATTCGGGTGCGACTCTGCTCAGCCTGCTGGACCCGAACCTGAAGACGATGGGCTTCGGCCGTTCACTGATCGACCCGCAGCGCGCGCCCAGCGCCAGTGTGGCCGCGCGACGCGACCAGGGTCGCGACTACCCGCAGTATCTGGCGTTCGCCCGTTCGCTGTGGCTGGGTGAACCTACGCGTGAACTGAAGATCGACGGCGACGACCAGGTGGTGGTCGGCCTGCAGCACGTGCAACCGCCGGTGCTGCTGGAGTACGACAAGGACTGGGGGCTGAAGTCCGTGTATCTGGAAAACACCTCGCGCCAGTTCGATGACGCGGATCCGGACAACACGCTGGCCTATGTTGATCGCTGCACCGCGTTCGAGGACGGCTCGGCCGACGGCGACTGGTGTGCGCTGCTGGTCAACCGCGACAACGGCATCAAGCTGTACCGCGACAACGACCTGCGTGCCGGCATCGCGGTGGATGCGCCGCTGGATGCGTTCCAGGGACCGCGACCGAGCGTGCGCCAGGCGCACATGATCACCCAGAAGGGCCGCCGTACCCGTGCCGGCCAGTACATGCTGCAGCTGGTGGCGAGTACGCGCCCGGATCGTGGTTTCTGGATCGAAGCGGTGTCGTCGCAGCGCAAGGTGGTGCTGGCCCAGCAGTGGGTGCAGCCCGATGCTGACGGCAAGATCAACGTGACGTTCGGGCTGGACCACGAAGTGGATGATCTGGAGATCCGCGCGTGGTTGAACCATGCCGAGAAGCTGGCGGTGGATACGTTCGCACTGGTGCCGTCGCGCAGCCGACCGCGAGGGTAGGGTTCTTTGCAGGGCTGCGCCCTGCACCCGTGGTAGTGGCGGCCGCGGGCCGGCCACACCCACACCAAAACCGGGGCTTACCGGGGTGGGGGGGGGGGGGGGGGGGGGTGGGCCCCCCTGGTGGGGCGGGCGCAACGCCCCGCGGCCCCGCCCCCCCCCCCCCCCCCCCCCCCCCCCCCCCCCCCGCCATCCTACGGAAAGCCCGCTGTTGCTGTTGCTGTTGAGGTTGCCGGCCAGCGGCCGGCACT
>NZ_JAZKVY010000162.1:0-381 GCF_036624925.1 Stenotrophomonas sp. A3_2 | reverse complement strand
CCGCACAAGCCGCACTAGGCAGGGCATGTCGGTGAAGCGGCGGCAGTAGTCCATGAAGTAGTCGCTCTTGCCCGCCAGGTGGAATTCCTTGAGGATCACGTGCCCCATGGCGAGCGCCAGTGCGGCGTCGGTGCCTTGCTTGGGATGCAGCCAGATGTCGCCAAACTTCGCGCCCTCGGCGTAGTCAGGGAACACCGAAACAATCTTCGTGCCCTTGTAGCGGGCTTCCACCATGAAGTGCGCGTCGGGCGTGCGCGTCTGCGGCACGTTCGAGCCCCACAGCATGATGAACGTCGAGTTGTACCAGTCGGCAGATTCCGGCACGTCGGTCTGCTCGCCCCAGGTTTGCGGCGAGGCGGGCGGCAGATCGCAGTACCAGTC
>NZ_JAZKVY010000161.1:0-301 GCF_036624925.1 Stenotrophomonas sp. A3_2 | reverse complement strand
ACTCGGCCGTGACCGCGAAACCGCCGCGGCGCAGCTGGAAAAGGCCGAAGCCGCCTGGATGGAACTGCTCGAGTCCTGATGCCATCGGTAGCGGGGGGGGCGAGCCCCCCCGCGCCCCACGAGGGACAACAACCCCGGGCCCGGTGGGCCGCGCGGGCCCGTGCCGGGGTTTTTGGCTTCGGTGGGCCGCCCCGGGGGCTGCCCCCGCCGCTACCGATGGCATCAGGACTCGAGCAGTTCCATCCAGGCGGCTTCGGCCTTTTCCAGCTGCGCCGCGGCGGTTTCGCGGTCACGGCCGAGT
>NZ_JAZKVY010000160.1:0-203 GCF_036624925.1 Stenotrophomonas sp. A3_2 | reverse complement strand
ATGTTGCTGCTCTACGAGGTCGCGCTGGCGCTGTTCATCGGCCTGGGTCCCTTGTTCATTCTGTGTCTGCTGTTCGACCAGACCAAGCAGCTGTTCCAGCGATGGCTGTTCTACGGCATCGGCACGATGTTCTCGATGGCGGTACTGGCAGCGATGGTATCGATCGCGCTGGACATGGTGATCCGTGTCTCGACCGCGTTCTG
>NZ_JAZKVY010000159.1:0-334 GCF_036624925.1 Stenotrophomonas sp. A3_2 | reverse complement strand
AAAAAGACCGACTCGACCAAATGGTGGAATCTTTTCACCAAAAGGTGAGAGAGGGATTTTTGACGGAGGCCGGATTGCAGCCGTCCCGATGGCGTGTGATCGACGCTACCGAGACGGCCGAGAGAGTTCTGGACGCCGCGTGGGGCGCCCTGAGCTAGGGGAAGATTCCGCGCGTGGTGGTGGCGTGCGCGACGCGCTCAACCGCGATGATCAGCGCCGCCGTGCGCATGTCCACCTTGTGCTGCAACATCTTCTTGTGGACCGAATGATAGGCGTAGCGCATGATGTCGTCGAGCCGATCGTTGACTTCGATCTCCTTCCAGAAAAAGTTCTG
>NZ_JAZKVY010000158.1:0-337 GCF_036624925.1 Stenotrophomonas sp. A3_2 | reverse complement strand
TGGTCTCAGTTGGCCAACCAGGCTGACGCGGCCCGGTTCGGGTCGATGTCCGACGCGGTTTCGCTGTTGGACCGTCAGCTTCACCCCATGGCCTTGCGATTCGGGCTCGACATCAGCCTCACCCAGTTGTGGTCCCAATATTCGGGGACGGTAATCCGGCAGGTCGGTGGCCTTGCGGTTCAGGCCGCCCAGTCAGGAGCCCAGGACATCGGGTCGATGGCGGTTGGGCTGATCTGCCAGTTCTTTTTTCTGCGGGACGAAGAGAGGTGGCGTAACTTTGGCTCGCGCGTCCTCGGCGCGGACATGTTCACGCCACTGGCCAGTCTGGTCTACCGTT
>NZ_JAZKVY010000157.1:0-1069 GCF_036624925.1 Stenotrophomonas sp. A3_2 | reverse complement strand
TGAGCAGGCCAACAAGGCCGTGGCCAGGCTGGAAGCCGGCAAGATCAAGGGCCGTCGCTTCCGCGTGCGGATGATGTAAGGAACAGGGTGGTCGGCCGGGGGGGGGGCGGGGGGGGGCCCGGCGCCTCCGCCGTTGTTGGGTCTGCGCCCCCCCCACGCCCGGCGACACGCTCAGAACACCAGTTCGGTGTGCAGTGGCAGGTCCGCTTCCCAGCGTGCGCGGCCGCCGAGTCCGTCCAGTTCGACCAACACGCCGGCACCCACCACCTCGACACCCAGGCGGCGCACCAGCGACAAGGCAGCGACCAGCGTACCGCCGGTGGCCAGCACGTCATCGATGATTGCTACGCGGGCACCGGCCGGCAGCGCATCGGCGTGCACTTCGATGCAGTCGCTGCGGTATTCGAGCGTGTATTCCTCGCGCAGCACCTGGCCCGGCAGCTTGCCCGGCTTGCGCACCGGCACGAAGCCCACGCCCAGTTCCAGCGCCATGGCGGCACCGAGGATGAAACCACGCGATTCGATACCGATCACCGCGTCCAGCTTCTGGTCGCGCCAACGGTCGGCCATCGCGGTGATGGCACCGCGGAAGTCCTCGCCATGGGCGAGCAGCGGCATGATGTCCTTGAAGAGGATGCCGGGCTTGGGGAAGTCGGCGATGTCGCGCAGGCGGGAGGCCCACTGCGGAGCGACGAGGGCGTCGGTCATGTCACGTTGGCTATCTGATGGCGGCATAGGGTACCTGTTCCGGGCGCCGGCTGCCTGTTGGGGTGTTCGGCCGGGCTGCGCCCGGCACCTGCAGAGGCCACCGCGCAAGCAAAAGCGAAAACAAAAGCCGCATTCCGAGGGATGGCGGGGTGGGTCCGGTTGCGGGGGGCGCTGCAAGTACGTCCATCTAGGCTTGGCAGCCGCTTGCTCGTGTGCGCTTTCCTGCGCACACGGCAAGACCGGGGTTGGGCGTCCTGCCCAACCCGCCCGAGGCATGCCTCGGGCCCATGCGGCTCACGCCCCCGCAACCGGACCCACCCCGCCTTCGACAGATTGCCGCGATCTGTCGGAACGGCGTCTT